>NZ_JBNCKT010000045.1:0-41693 GCF_049841675.1 Micromonospora sp. DT4 | reverse complement strand
AACTGGCACACCAACCAGCCAGTCCTACGGTCCCTGACCGCATACGACCACTGACCCCCTTGGAATAGATCGTCTAGCGCCGGGAGGCGACTGCGGCGGCGGCCACGACGGCCGGTAGCAGGGCGTGCGCCCACACGCGGTAGCCGTCGGCCGACGGGTGGAACCCGTCGTGGCACAGCGTGCCCGCGTCGGCCCGGAACACCGGCCCGGTCTCGGTGGCCAGGTCGACCACCGTCCCGCCCGCCTCCAGCACCGCCGTGGTCTGCGCGCGGGCCATCCTCCGGCCGGACCAGCCGACGAGTTGACGCAGCGGCGGCGCGATGGCGCGTACGGCCCCGAGGTCGGGGCAGGTGCCCACCACCACCTCGACGCGCGCCTCCCGCAGCCGGTGCACCGCCGCGCCGAGGTACGCGGACGCGTCGCCGGGCCGGCGCAGCCCGGTGGCGTCGTTCGCGCCGATCAGGATCAGCGCCACGTCGGGCCGCTCGCCGAGCAGGGCCCGGGCGACCTGGGTGGCCAGGTCCGTCGAGCGGGACCCCGACACGCCGACGCTGGACAGGTGCACCCGGCGGCCGGACGGCCCCTCGGCGAGGAGGTTGGCCAACTGCCCACCGATGGTGTCGTCGAGGCGGTCGACGCCCACACCCAGCGCCGACGAGTCACCGAGCAGCACCAGGCGCAGCGGTGCGGCGTCGGCCCGGCCGATCGTGGCGCGCAGCGCCAGCCCCAGCTCCGGCTGGGCGTAGCGCCGGTGCCGCGCGACGAACGCCTCACCGGCCAGGACGGCGGCACCGCCCACCGTGCCGGCGAGCAGCGAGAGCGCCGCCGCCCGACCCAGCCGACCGGGGAGGCCGGCGGTCACGTCCCGCTCGCTGCGCTCGTTCATGCCAGTCCCTCCACTGTCGAGGTGTCCGCGGGGCCTGGCTGCGGCACCGCGTGCACACCGAAGAACGCCTGGCGGCGCAGCTGCGCCCACCGGCCGGCCGGACCCCGGTCGCGGCCCCGGACCTGGGTGCCGCTGACCTCGGTGCCGGCATGCCGGGCCGCCTCCTGCGCGGCCTCTGGCAGCGACCGTACGCCCTCGCCCCGCGCCGGTGTGACCCGTCGTTCCTGCCCCGCGCCGAGTGCGGACAACATCGTCGGCAGCAGGGCGGCGGCGGCCATCGCGTACCCCTCGGCGGAGGGATGGAACCGGTCCCAGGCGAACATCCGGTGCGGTTCGGCGACGAACCGTGGGCCGAGCAGGTCGCCGAGGGACACCGTCCAGCCGCCCGCCTCGACCACGGCCACCGTCTGGGCGGCGGCGAGCTGGCGACTCCACCGGTGCGCCAGCCAGCGCAGCGGTGGCTGGATGGGCCGGATCGCGCCGAGGTCGGGGCAGGTGCCGACGACCACCTCGCAGCCGGCGTCGCGCAGCGAGTGGACCGCCTCGACCAGGTAGCGCACGGCCAGGCCGCGCGGGGTGCGGTTGGTGATGTCGTTGCCGCCGATCAGGATCACCGCGATGTCCGGAGCGCATTCGAGCGCCGCCTCCACCTGGTGACGCAGGGCCGCGGAGATGGCGCCGACCACCGCGAATCGGCGCAGCAGCACCGGCCGGTGCAGCCGCCGGGACAGGCCGGTGGCGAGCAGCGCTCCCGGTGTCTCCCGGCGGCGGTGCACCCCGTAGCCGGCCGCCGACGAGTCACCGAGCACGACCATGGTGAGCGCGGGGCCGGGGAACTTCGCGCCGTACATCCCGTCGCAGCGCGGTGGCGGCGCCTCGGCCATGGGAATGGTGCGCCGGGCCTGGCGGGCCTGGCCGAGCAGCATCCCGCCGGTCGCCACCGCGGCCGCCGCGGCGGCGCCCGTCCCGATGGCCGCCAGCCGGGCGATCCGCCAGGCCTGCTGCCAGCGCGGACCAACGGGTACGACAGAACCAGCCACCCCCATACGGCGACATTATCGCGCCGGTCCGACACACCGCTGTCGTCGTCACGGCTCACGGGTGCCTGGAAACCGACGCGACGGGGTACTTGTTCCATCCGAGGCCGGCCGACTTGCGCCGACCCGCCACGCTGATCCGGCGGAGAGGAGCGCGACGATGGGGAAGACACTGAAGCGCAGCGCGGCGTTCGCGGCCCTGGCAAGGGCACTGACGGCGGGGGCACGCGGCGGGCCCTCGCTGGGCACCCGACTGGCGGCGCTGCCCCGGATGATCCGTGCCACCGCCTAGGGGGATTACGACGGTGGCCTCCGGCTGGCCCTGATGACGGCGGCCACGGCGTACATCGTCTCGCCCATCGACCTGTTGCCGGAGATCCCACTGGCGATCTTCGGGCTGGCCGACGACGCCGTCATGGTCACCTGGCTGGCGGGCAGCGTGCTCGCCGAGACCGACCGCTTCCTCGAGTGGGAGGCCCGGCGCAGCTCGGTCATCCCCGGGGGTCTGGTGCCCTGACGGCACGTACGCTGGTCGGCGAGGATACGTCTGCCCGGCCGCCGTCGCCGGCGCCGCAACGAAGGGCACACCGTGCAGTACTACGACAACGTCGTCGACATGATCGGCAACACCCCGCTGGTACGCCTGCGCAACGTCACCGAGGGCATCCAGGCCACCGTGCTCGCCAAGGTCGAGTACGTCAACCCGGGTGGCTCGGTCAAGGACCGCATCGCCCTGCGGATGGTCGAGGACGCCGAGGTCGCCGGCCTGCTCAAGCCCGGCGGGACCATCGTCGAGCCGACCAGCGGCAACACCGGCGTGGGGCTGGCCCTGGTGGCCCAGCTCAAGGGCTACCGGTGCGTCTTCGTCTGCCCCGACAAGGTCAGCCAGGACAAGCAGGACGTGCTGCGGGCGTACGGCGCCGAGGTGGTGGTCTGCCCGACCGCTGTCGCCCCCGAGGACCCGCGCTCGTACTACAACGTCTCGGACCGGCTGACCCGCGAGATCCCCGGCGCGTGGAAGCCCAACCAGTACAGCAACCCGGCGAACCCGCGCTCGCACTACGAGACGACCGGCCCCGAGCTGTGGAAGCAGACCGAGGGCGGGCTCACCCACTTCGTGACGGGCGTCGGCACCGGCGGCACGATCTCCGGCATCGGCCGCTACCTCAAGGAGGCGTCCGAGGGCCGGGTGAAGATCATCGGGGCCGACCCGGAGGGTTCGGTCTACTCCGGCGGCACCGGCCGGCCGTACCTGGTCGAGGGCGTCGGCGAGGACTTCTGGCCGGAGACGTACGACCGCAGTGTCGCCGACGAGATCGTCGAGGTGTCCGACAAGGCGTCCTTCGAGATGACCCGGCGGCTGGCCCGCGAGGAGGGGCTGCTGGTCGGCGGGTCCTGCGGGATGGCCGTGGTGGCCGCCCTGGAGGTCGCGCGCAAGGCCGGCCCGGACGACGTCGTGGTGGTCCTGCTGCCCGACGGTGGGCGGGGCTACCTCTCGAAGATCTTCAACGACTCGTGGATGGCCCGGTACGGCTTCCTCGACAACTCGGGCGCCGAGCCGACGGTGGCCGACGCGCTGGCCAGCAAGCCGGGCGGGCTGCCAGAGCTGGTGCACGTGCACCCGACCGAGACGGTCCGCGACGCGATCGACTACATGCGCGAGTACGGCGTCTCGCAGTTGCCGGTGCTCAAGGCCGAGCCGCCGGTCGTGACCGGTGAGGTCGCCGGCTCGATCGCCGAACGGGACCTGCTCGACGCACTGTTCACCGGGCAGGCCCACCTGCACGACACCATCGAGCGGCACATGGGCGACCCGTTGCCGATGATCGGCGGCGGCCAGCCGGTCAGCGAGGCCGTGGGCCTGCTGGAGAAGTCCGACGCCGCCCTGGTCCTGGTCGACGGCAAGCCCAAGGGCGTCCTGACCCGCCAGGACCTCCTGTCCCACCTCGGCGCCCACTAGCTGCTTCCGCGCCACCGGGTGCCCATCCTGCGGGCGGGCACCGCACCACCCTGCTCCCGTCCTTTGCTCTGCTTCAACCCAGGCAACAGAGGTGCCTGGTCACTGTTGCCTGCGTTGAAGCAGAGCAAAGGGCCCGGGTGGGGTGGGGTGGGTGGGTGGGGGCTGCCGTCGCGCCGTGCTCGGGGTGGTCGGTCTGCTACCTCGGGCGTGTTCAGAGGGGGCGGGTGTAGCGGAGTTGGGGCGCCAGAGCGCTGCCCATGTGCTCCTCGCGTTCCGTGCCCGTCGGGGTCCAGCCGCCGCGCTCGTAGAAGGCACGGGCGTGGGCGTTCTCCCGCAGCACCCAGAGCACCGCGCGACTCCAGCCGCGGTCGCGCATGGCGTCGAGCACGTCCACCATCAAGGCGCGACCGACGCCCCGCCCCTGCTCTGCCGGGTCGAGGTGGATCGCGTTGAGTAGCCCGGTCGTCGGGTCGTCCTCGTCGTCCGGGCCCAGGTAGCTGAAGCCCACCAGCGCGCCGACGCGTTCCGCCACGATCAGCCGGTGGTCGTCGCGCTCCCAACGCCACCGCTCGGCCCAGTACCGCCCCATCGCCTCCCCGGTCGGCTCGGCCAGCGCCTCGGCCGGCAGGAACGACGAGTACGCGGCGACCCGGGAACGCTGGTGCAGGGCACCGACCCCCATCAGGTCGTGATCGGTGGCGGGGCGGAGCGTGACGGTCACCCGGCCGAGGCTACCCGGCGCGGCGGGACCTGCACGGTGGTCAGATCCTCGGCGACGACCAGATCGCCGTCGAAGTGCGCGCGGGCCTCGTCGAAGAACCGGCGCGGGTCGGGGTAGCGCTGCGAGAAGTGCGTCAGCACCAGCGTGCGTACCCCCGATTCGGTCGCCACCCGCGCGGCCTGCGCCGCCGTCAGGTGGCCGACCTCGGCGGCCAACGCGGCCTCCGACTCCAGGAACGTCGACTCGATGACCAGCAGGTCGGCGTGCTCGGCCAGGGCGTACACGCCGTCGCAGAGGCCGGTGTCCATCACGAAGGCGAACCGCTGCCCCGGCCGGGGCACGCTCACCTCGTCCCGCGTGACGCGACGCCCGTCGAGGTCCAGGTGCCCGACGCGGATCAGCTCCCCGACGGCCGGACCGACGATGCCGTACGCGGCCAGCTTCTCCGGCAGCATCCGGCAGCCGTCCGGCTCGACCAGCCGATAGCCGTACGTCTCGATGGGGTGTCGCAGCCGGCGGGCCTCCAGCGTGCCGCAGCTCAGGGCGATCCGTTGGCCGTCGGTCTCGATCGGGGTGACCGCCAGCTCGGCGGTCTCGTAGAAGGAGGTGGCGTGCCGCAGCCGGGCGAAGTACTCGGCGCCGCCGGCCGGGAAGTGCACGGCGACCGGGCGCGTCACCCGGTCCAGGGAGAGTCGCTGGATGGTGCCGGGCAGGCCGAGGCAGTGGTCGCCGTGGAAGTGCGTCACGCAGATCCGGGTCAGGTCGGTGGCGGTGACGGTGGTGTGCAGGAGTTGGCGCTGACTGCCCTCGCCCGGGTCGAAGAGGATCACCTCGTCGTCCCAGCGCAGCACGTAACCGTTGTGGTTGCGCTGCCGGGTGGGGGTCTGGCTGGCCGTCCCGAGAATCACCAGCTCGCGCATCGACACGCTGATCTCCCGCAGATATGAAGCGACCCCCGGGGTGCTCCACGCTGTCGCGTGGGCCGGCTGGACTATGCCGGCACCCCGGGGGTCGGGTGGCTGTCGTGGATTCGCCGCACCGCTGCCACACGGTCTCGACGGTCGTACTGGTTGTCCGCCTCGCGGCGGACGGTTCACTGTCGAGGACAGCGGCTAGCGGACAGCCACCTCACGAGTCCGATTGCTATACAAGTCTGGACCACCTCCTTTCACGTGTACTGCCACGCTATCGAGTACCTGACGGGCTCGGCAACGGATTTCGATCACACGCTCAGACGGGAATGCCCGGCCGCCGTGTCGGCGGCCGGGCATCGCGCTCCAGCAGGTGGGCGTCGGTCAGCCAGCGGTACGGGCCACGCCGACCGGGCAGCTCAGCCCGTTCGGGCCGTGGTTGCAGTACCCGTTCGGGTTCTTGGTCGGTGCCAGGTACTGCTGGTGGTAGTCCTCGGCGAAGAAGTAGCTGCCGAGCGGGGCGATCTCGGTGGTGATCTCACCCTTGCCGGCCCGGGTGACGATCGGCTGGAAGGCGTCCCGGGACGACTCCGCGATGGCCCGCTGCTCGTCGGTGGTCGTGTAGATCGCCGACCGGTACTGGGTGCCCACGTCGTTGCCCTGGCGCATGCCCTGGGTCGGGTCGTGGTTCTCCCAGAAGACCTTCAGCAGGTCCTCGTACGTGATCTTGCTTGGGTCGTACACCACCTGGACGACCTCGGTGTGCCCGGTCCGGCCGGAACACGTCTCCTCGTACGTCGGGTTGGTGGTGAAGCCGCCCGCGTAGCCGGCGGAGGTCGTGTACACGCCGGGCAGCGTCCAGAACAGCCGCTCGGCGCCCCAGAAACAGCCCATGCCGAAGACGGCGACCTGAAGGCCCTCCGGGAACGGGCCCTTCAGCGGGGTGCCCAGCACCTCGTGGCGGTCGGCGACCGGCATCGCGATCGGCCGGCCCGGCAGGGCCTGCTCGGGCGAAATCATCTCGGCGTTCATACGGCGCAGGAACACGGTGGGACTCCTCTCATGCCTCTCCCCGCGTGCAACACCGGTGAGCCGTGCTTCCTTACCCGCGCCGGTGTGACTCAGGCCCCACTGCCGAGGGAGGCCGAGATCCGGTCGGCGTAGGTCTGTGCCTCGGCGTCGTCCGTGTACCGGGTACGCGGCCAGAAGAAGCCACGCAGCCCGTCCCCCTTGGTGCGGGGGACCACGTGGGTGTGCAGGTGCGGGACGGACTGGGACACCCTGGTGTTCATCGCCACGAACGTCCCACCGGCGCCCAGAGCGGCCTCCACCGCCACCGCCAGTCGCTGGACCAGCGCGAAGTAGCCGGGCAGCAGGTCGGCGGGCAGTTCGGCCAGGGTCACCAGGTGCGTCCGGGGCACCACCAGCACGTGCCCCGCGAAGACCGGGCGGGTGTCCAGGAACGCCACCCCGTCCGGCTTCGAGCTGGGCGACGAGCTCAGCCCGGGCGCGCTGGCCTGGGCGCCGAACGGCGCCCGGCTCTACGCGGTCTCCCACGACTGGACCGGAACCCGCCCGGTCACCCTGCATGTCCTGCCCGTCCCGGCCGCCTGAGGGCCGTTCCCGGCACTGAGCCGGAGCGCGGGGGCCGGGCCGGACGGTCCGGCCCCCGCCCGGAGCACGGGTTCCGTGTCGGGTCGCCGGGACGGGGCACTAGCCTCACCAGAATGAGTCACGGCTTTGAGACGCTCGCCATTCACGCCGGTCAGGATCCTGAGGCACGGACCGGCGCGGTGATCCCGCCGATCTACCAGACCAGCACGTACGCCCAGGACGCCGTCGGTGCGCCCCGGCTCGGCTACGAGTACAGCCGCTCCGGCAACCCGACCCGCGACGCCCTCCAGGAGTGCCTGGCCGCGCTGGAGGGCGGGCCGTTGGGTCTCGCCTTCGCCAGTGGCCTCGCCGCGGAGGACACCCTGCTGCGGGCGGTCTGCCAGCCGGGCGACCACGTGATCATCCCGGATGACGCGTACGGCGGCACCTACCGACTCTTCGCCCGGGTGGCCCAGCGCTGGGGCCTGGAGTTCACGCCGGCCAAGGTCTCCGACGCGGCTGCGGTCCGGGCCGCCGTGCAGCCCGGCCGGACGAAGATCATCTGGGTGGAGACGCCGACCAACCCGCTGCTCGGCATCGCCGACATCGCGGTCCTGGCCGCTGTGGCGCACGACGCCGGTGCGCTGCTGGTGGTCGACAACACCTTCGCCTCGCCGTACCTCCAGCAGCCGATCGCCTTCGGCGCGGACGTGGTGGTGCACTCCACCACCAAGTACATCGGCGGCCACTCCGACGTGGTCGGCGGCGCGCTCGTCGTCGCCGACGCCGCGCTCGGCGAGGAACTGCGGTACCACCAGAACGCGATGGGCGCGATCAACGGCCCGTTCGACGCCTGGCTCACCCTGCGCGGCATCAAGACCCTCGGGGTGCGCATGGACCGGCACTGCGACAACGCCGAGCGCCTCGCCGCGTACCTCGACGGGCACGCCAAGGTGTCCCAGGTGATCTACCCCGGGCTGCCCTCGCACCCCGGTCACGAGGTGGCGGCCAAGCAGATGCGCCGGTTCGGCGGCATGATCTCGTTCCGGGCGGCCGGCGGCGAGGACCACGCCGTGGAGATCTGCAACCGGGCCAAGCTCTTCGTGCTCGCCGAGTCGCTGGGCGGTGTCGAGTCGCTGATCGAACACCCGGGTCGGATGACACACGCAAGTGCTGCCGGCTCGCCGCTTGAAGTTCCCGGGGATCTCGTGCGACTGTCTGTCGGCATCGAGACGGTCGACGACCTGCTCGCCGATCTGGAGCAGGCGCTGGGCTGACCGCTGGGGAGGACGGCCGTGCAGGACATCATGGCGACCTGGGTCGGGACGACCGCCAAGCAGATCGCCCGGGGCGTACGCCGGGGTGACGTCTCGGCCACCCAGGTCGTCGCCGACCACCTCGAGTACATCGCCTCGGCCGACCGCGAACTGGCCGCGTTCCGCGCCGTTCGCGGCGGCGAGGCGATCACCGAGGCGGAGAAGGTCGACGAGCAGGAGGACCTGGCCAACCTCCCCCTGGCCGGGGTGCCGGTGGCGGTCAAGGAGAACACCCCGGTCGCCGGACTGCCGACCTGGAACGGGTCGGCCGCCGTACGGACCGACGTCGCGGAGGCCGATCACGAGGTGGTCCGCCGGCTGCGCGGCGCCGGCGCCGTGATCCTCGGTGTCACCCGGATGCCCGAGTTGGGGCTGTGGGCAGTCACCGACGACGAGAGCGCGGTGACCCGCAACCCGTGGGACAACACGCGTACCCCCGGGGGCTCCTCGGGCGGTGCGGCCGCCGCCGTCGCCGCCGGCCTGGTCCCGATCGCGCACGGAAACGACGGGCTCGGCTCGATCCGGATTCCGGCGGCCTGCTGCGGCCTGGTCGGCCTCAAACCCGGCCGGGGTGTGGTGCCCTGTCAGCTCGGCGCGGACGACTGGTTCGGCCTCACCGAGCATGGGATGCTCACCAGCACGGTCGCCGACGCCGCTGTCGGTTTCTCGGTGCTCGCCGGCCGACGCCCGGAGAAACTGGTTCCGCCGCAGCGGCTGCGGGTGGGCGTCTCGCTGCGCTCGCCGGTGCGCGGAGTCTCGCCGGACACGCCCAACCGGGACGCGGTGGCCGCCGCCGGCCGGCTGCTCGCCGCCGCCGGCCACGACACCGTGCCGGCCGATCCGGTCTACCCCACGGCCCTTGGCCTACAGGGCCTCGCCACCTGGTTCGCCGCGGCCGCCGCCGACGTCCGGGCCGCCGGGCTGGACCGGCGCGGCCTGCAACGCCGTACCCGGCGGCACGTGGCGCTGGGCGAGTGGGCGCAGCGCCGCGGCTACGTCCGGGAGGCCGACCGGGCCGCGTGGCGACAGCGGTCGGTCGACTTCTTCACCGACCACTCGGTCGACCTGCTGCTCACGCCCGCCCTGGCGAGCGCGCCGCCGGAGGCTGGCCGCTGGTCCGAGCGGTCCTGGCGCGCGAACCTGTCGGCCAACATCAGGTACGCCCCGTACGCCGCGCCCTGGAACGTCGCCGGCCTGCCGGCGATCGTCGTGCCGGTGGGACGCCGCCCGGACGGCCTGCCGGTCGCCGTGCAGATCGTCGGCCCGCCCGGCTCGGAGCTGCTGCTGCTCGGCGTGGCCGGTCAGTTCGAGATGGCCGCCCCGTGGTCGCGCCACGCCCCCGGTTATCCCCTCGTCGGCACGGGGCCGCGGGCCAGCGCATGATCGTCTAGCCTGTGCGCGCATTGTCGCGCAAACCACGGGGGACACCAATGCGCTGCCAGACCTGCGGAGACGCCACGTCCCCCGAGCACAACGAATGTCCGCGCTGCTACACGCCGCTCGGCCAGCCGGCGGTCACGCCGGGGCTGGCGACCTACCGGGTACGGGGGATCGGCCTGGCGGCCAGCGTCGCCGTCGGCGCGACCGCAGTGCTCTACCTGGTGGTGGCGCTGTCCCCGCTCCTCGGGATGGTGCTGGCCCGGCGGGCCATGGCCGACGACGACCCGGACCTGCTCCTCGGTCCGGTGATCATCACGGTGGTGGTGGCGCTGGCCATGGCGGTGGTCTACCTCACCGCCGCCGTCCTGGTGATCATCTGGACGTGGCGGGCGCGCAAGAACACCGACGCCTTTCCCGGCGCTCTGCCCACACTCGGAGCGGGCTGGGCGATCGCCGGCTGGTTGGTACCGTTCGCGAACTTCGTGGTGCCGGCCCGGGTCGTGGCGGGCGTGGCGCGGGACAGCCTCTGGCGACGGTTCACGCCCACCCTGGTGAGCGTCTGGTGGTGCTCCTGGTTGGTGTTCAGCATCGGCGAGCGGCTGAGTAGCCGCCTCGAGGACAAGGCGTACGCGAAGCTGCCGGAGACCCCGTTCAACGACGCCGGCTACCAGGCGTACGTCGACCACTACCGGGACTCCCTGCTCCGCAACACGCTGCCCGCGCTGGGCTGCGTGGTCGCGGCGGTGACGCTGATCCTGCTGATCCACCGGATCTCCGCAGCACAGGAGGCCCGGATCGCCCACGCCGCGCCGGCGTGGTCGACCGCGCCGGTCTGGCCAGCGCAAACATGGCCGCCGGCACCGCCGGTCGTGTCGGCTCCGCCGGTCGTGTCGGCCCCGGCCCCGGTGGGGGCCCCGGAGGCGTCGGGGGCCGCGGTCGCGTCGCGTACCCCGGTGTCGCCGCCGAGGGCGGCGGGGTCGGGTGGCACGATCGGGGCATGACGGAACTGGTCGGCCTCGACGACGTACGGGCTGCGCGGAAACTGCTCGCCGACGTCGTCCGGACCACCCCGCTGGAGCCCTTCCGACCGCTGAGCGCGGCACTGGGCGGGCCGGTCTGGCTCAAGTGCGAGAACGTGCAGCGCGCCGGCTCGTACAAGGTGCGTGGCGCGTACGTGCGGATTTCGCGGCTGTCGGCGGCGGAGCGCGAGCGCGGCGTGGTCGCGGCGAGCGCCGGGAACCACGCGCAGGGCGTGGCTCTCGCCGCCGGGCTGGTCGGCACGCACGCGACGGTCTTCATGCCGGTCAACGCGCCGCTGCCGAAGGTCGCCGCTACCAAGGGGTACGGCGCGCAGGTCGAGCTGGCCGGTAACACGGTCGACGAGTCGCTGGTGGCCGCGCAGACGTACGCCGAGCGGACCGGCGCGGTGCTCATCCACCCGTTCGACCACCCGCACGTGATCGCCGGGCAGGGCACGGTGGCCCTGGAGATCCTCGACCAGTGTCCGGACGTGCGGACGATCATCACGGGGGTGGGCGGCGGTGGCCTGATCTCGGGCATGGCGGTGGCCGCCAAGGCGCTGCGCCCGGACGTACGCATCGTCGGTGTGCAGGCCGCGGGCGCGGCGGCCTTCCCGCCCTCACTGGTGGCCGGGGAGCCGGTCCGGCTGCCCGCGTTCTCCACCATCGCGGACGGCATCGCGGTCGGGCGGCCGGGGGAGATCACCTTCAACCATGTCCGCAAGCTGGTCGACGAGATCGTCACGGTCTCCGAGGAGGACATCTCGCGGGCCCTGCTGATGCTGCTGGAGCGCGGCAAGCAGGTCGTCGAGCCGGCCGGGGCGGTCGGCGTGGCCGCGCTGCTGGCCGGCGCGGTGGAGGTGGAGACGCCAGTGGTCGCGGTGCTCTCCGGCGGCAACATCGACCCACTGCTGATGCTGCGGGTGATCGAGCACGGTCTGGCCGCCGCTGGCCGCTACCTGCGCGTGACCGTCCGCTGCTCGGACCGGCCCGGGCAGCTCGCCTCACTGCTGAGCCAGATCGCCGAGCACCGGGCCAACGTGGTGGACGTGGAGCACCAGCGGGCCAACCCGCACCTCGGCCTCGGCGAGGTGGAGGTGGCGCTGTCGGTGGAGACCCGTGGGGTGGAGCACTCCGACACGCTGATCAGCGCGCTGCGCGCCAGTGGCTACCAGGTGGTCTTCGCCGCCGAGGCGTGACAGGTGGTGTCACGCCCCGGCGGCGGTACGCCGTAGGTGGTGCGCAGCAGTGCGTGGCGTTCAGTCGTGCGTGGCGTTCAGTCGTGCGTGGCGTTCAGCCGGAGAACGGCTCGAAGCTGACCACGGTCACCTTGATGTCGGCGCCGCTCGGCGCCGTGTAGGTGCAGGTCTGGCCGGCGCGGCCACCCAGGATCGCCTTGCCCAGGGCCGACTCGGGGCTGTAGACGGTCAGGTCGGTGGTGGCGGCGATCTCCCGCGAGCCGAGCAGGAAGGTCTCGGTGTCATCGGTGTCGTCGTCGAAGTAGATCGTCACGACCATGCCGGGCGACACCGCGTCGGCCGTCGGCGCCTCGCCGACCTTGGCGGTGCGCAGCAGCTCCTGCAGGTAGCGGATGCGACCCTCGGCCTTGCCCTGCTCCTCACGGGCGGCGTGGTAGCCGCCGTTCTCGCGCAGGTCGCCCTCCTCGCGGCGAGCGTTGATCTCCGCCGCGATCGTCGGCCGGTTGGCGATGTGCTCGTCGAGCTCTGCCTGGAGGCGGTCGTACGCGTCCTGGGACAGCCAGGTGGCGGGCGCCTCGTTGCCAGTGGACACAGGCGTTCTCCTCGGTTGTGCGTGGCTGGCTGACAGGTGAACTACCAAGTTACCAGTGCGGTACGACACAGCGTGTCGGCGATCACCGGCGGTGTCCGCATCCGACCCTCGCGGTCGACACCGCGCGACGGTCGTCCGCCGCCGCTGCGGGGTGACGTATTCGCAGCTCAGGTGGGAGGCCGGCAGTGCAGCACCTCGCCGATGAACGGTCGGGCGCTGGTGCCCAGCCGGTGCCGGGCGCTGACGTGCCGGTCGCCGGGAGCGGCGGTCACCGTGACCTCGTCGCGGGCCACCTCGACCCCGGCGCGATCCCGGGCGCGCAGGACACAGACCGCCGACCCGCCCTCCGGCACCCGCACCCGGAAGTCGACCACCACCTGGCTGTCCGTGATGTCGGTGTACGTGATCACCTGGGCGTCGTAGACCGGGTCGCCGTACTGACGGTAGAGCCGCAGCGAGATCAGGCTCAGCCCCACCACCAGCACCAGGAGCACCAGGGCGGCCAGCAGCGTACGACGACGGGCGCCGCCGGGCGCACGGCGGCGGCCGTAGCGCCCGGCCGGGAAAACCGGCGCGCCCGGTGAAATTGTGGCGTGCGTCTCGGTCACCGGCGGGTATCTCCTGGCGTTGTTGTCGGCGGCATCGGCAAGAATGGCAGGAGTCCATCCTCCCAGCCCGGCCGAGAGCCAGGAATGGCAGGTCGGGTCCCGCAGGTGCCGACCGGCGGCGGGGCGAGGGGGTACCGGCAGGTCAGCCGGTCGAGCCCGGTCGGGTCCACCGGCCGGCACAGACGAGGAGCGCCGAAAGTTGGCAGAGCAGCTGCGTCTCATGGCCGTCCACGCGCACCCGGACGACGAGTCGAGCAAGGGTGCGGCGACCATGGCGAAGTACGTCGCCCAGGGGGTGGACGTGCTGGTGGTGACGTGCACCGGCGGTGAGCGCGGCAGTGTGCTCAACCCGAAGCTCGACCGGCCCGACGTGTGGGCCAACATCGCGGACATCCGGCGCGCCGAGATGGACGCCGCGCGGGCGATCCTCGGCGTCGACCAGGCCTGGCTCGGGTTCGTCGACTCCGGCCTGCCCGAGGGCGACCCGCTGCCGCCGCTTCCCGAGGGCTGCTTCGCCCTCCAGGACGTCGAGGTCGCCGCCGGTCCTCTGGTGCGGTTGATGCGGGAGTTCCGTCCGCACGTGGTGACCACGTACGACGAGGAGGGTGGCTACCCGCACCCCGACCACATCATGTGCCACAAGGTGAGCGTGGCCGCGTTCGAGGCCGCCGGCGACCCGGAGCGCTACCCCGAGCTGGGCGCACCCTGGCAGCCGCTGAAGCTCTACTACGACATCGGCTTCTCCAAGGCCAAGATCATGGCCCTGCACGAGGCGGTGCTCGCCACCGGCGCCGAGTCGCCGTACGAGGAGTGGCTCAAGCGCTGGGACGAGCGTCCGGACAAGGGCCCCCGGATCACCACCCGCGTCGACTGCGCCGAATACTTCCCGGTTCGGGACGACGCGCTGCGCGCCCACGCCACCCAGGTCGACCCGGACGGCTTCTGGTTCCACGTGCCCATGGAGATGCAGCAGCGGGCCTGGCCGACGGAGGATTTCGAGTTGGCGCGCACCATGGTGGAGAGCCCGCTGCCCGAGTCCGACCTCTTCGCCGGAGTGCGGGAGACGGCGCACGCACGCTGATCCCGGCCGGGCTACCCTGGTAGGCAATCGCACATCGGAGGAACACCATGCTCACCGCTGCCCAGGTGCTCGCGGAGAACAACTTCGGGGACACCCGCACGGGTGGTCTGGCCGGGCCGATGGGCCTCCTCCTCATCCTGCTGCTGGCCGCCGCGACGATCCTGCTGATCCGCAACATGAATGCCCGACTGCGGCGTCTGCCCGACCGGTTTCCGCAGCCGGGGCGGCCGGTCGATTCGGCCAGGGCCGACGCTTCAGTCGTCGATCCGACAGACGGGACCGGCGCGCATGATTCATCCACGCCCGCTCCCAATGGGCACCAGCAGCAGCGGAACGGGTAGTCCCCGCATGATTCACGCCGAACCCGGTGGTGGACCCCTGTTGCGACCACCCGGTTTGGCTTAGCCTTCCGCCGGGGGACCAAAAGTCCCCGAGCCGTGCGCGGGAGGGGGCGTCGATGACCAGCACAGCACCGGCCGCCCGCCGTACCGTCGGTCGATCGGCTGACGGGGGAGGTCGATGACCTCCGGCCCGGCCGGCGACCCGTTCGACCGGCTCGGGGTGCACGGCATGCCTGCCCGGCTGCGCGTGCTGACCGTCGCGGTCACGGTGACCGCGCTGGTCGCCGCCGTGGTCGGGTTGACCCTTCCGTCCGGCCTGCCGGCCGATGACCCGCTGGGCGGTCCGGCCCGCTTCGGTATCGCCGTCGGCGTCCTGGCCGTGGCCCAACTCGCGCGGCTCCGGTTCCGCAGCGCGGCCGGCATGGTCAGCATCACCTGGGGTGAGGCGGCCCTGATCGTCTGCCTCTACCTCGCCCCGGCCGGCTGGCTGCCGTCGGCCACGCTTCTCGGCGCCGGGCTGGCCTGGACAGGGCTGTCGCTGCACAGTGACCGCCGCCCGCCGCTGGAGATCGTCCGGATCGCCGCGTCGCTGGCCGCCGCGTCGGCGCTGGCCGTGACCGTGACCACCGCCCTGGGGCATCCCCTGCTCACCCCGCCGAACCCGATGCTGGCGCTGGCCGTGGTCGCCGGGTCGGTGACGTACCTGATGGTGACGGCCTGGCTCGGTGGGGTCACCCTGAGCCTGCGGCACGGGCTGCCGATCGGGCCGCCGCTGCTGGCGGCGCTGCGAGGCAAGCTGCTGATGTTCGTCGGCAACGTGGCGGTCGGCCTCATCGTGATCGCGCTGCTGGAGCTGGACCCGCGCTGGTTGCTGCTGCTCCCACCGCTGCTCTGGCTGCTGCAACAGACCTACCGCTACCGCCTGCGAGCGGACCAGGAACGCCGGACGTGGCGCGCCTTCGCCGAGGCAACCGCGGCCCTCAACCAGCTCGACGAGCGCGGCGTGGCCAGCGCGGCGGTGACTGGCGCGCTGACGCTGTTCAACGCCGAGCTGGTCGATGTCGACGTGGCCCGGCCCGACGGCAGGTGGCGTCGCTACCGGGGGGACGCCGGGGGGCAGCTGCTCGACCGGGAGGTCGGCCCGCCCGAGCGCTCCGAGCCCGACGAGTACGAGCTGATCCGTCCTTTGTCGGTGGGCGCCGCGCCGGTGGGTCTGCTACGGGTCCGGTTCCCCCGCTCGGCCCCGCCCACGACCCGGGAACGCGACGCGGTGGCCGCGTTCGGCGACGCGCTCGCCGCCGCCCTGCACGACGCGGCGACCCACCGTGAGCTGCGAATGGTCACCGCCCGATCGTCGTACGAGGCGGTGCACGACCCGCTCACCGGGCTGGCGAACCGCGCGGCGATGCTCGGCAAGGGCGACCAGTCGCTGCGGCAGCTCGCACACGACCACCCGGTGGCGCTGCTGCTGCTGGACATCAACCAGTTCAAGGAAGTCAACGACACCCTCGGGCACGCGGCCGGCGACCAGTTACTGCGGCTGACCGCCAACCGCCTCAGCGCGCTGACCCGCCCCGGTGACCTGCTCGGCCGGCTCGGAGGCGACGAGTTCGCGCTGCTGCTCACCTCGGTCCCCGTGCTCGGTGACCGGGCCGCGCCGATGGCACACGCGCTGCGTCAGGCCCGCGAGATCGCCGAGCGGCTGGCCGCGCCGACCGAGGTGGCCGGGGTACGGATGTCCATCGAGGTCTCCGTCGGCGTGGTCGTCGCCGACGCCGGCACCGCCGACCTGACCGAGCTGCTGCGCCGCGCGGACATCGCGATGTACCAGGCCAAGGAGGGCGGCGGCAGCGTCGCCGCGTACGACAGTGCCCGGGACGCGGCCAGCACCGACCAGCTGGCCCTGCTGGCGGAGCTGCGCGAGGCGTTGAAGGTCGACGACCAGTTGGTGCTGGCGTTGCAGCCGGCGGTCGACCTGGCCACCGGCGCGCCCACCGGGGTGGAGGCGCTGATCCGCTGGCAACACCCCCGGCGGGGCTGGCTGAACCCGGCCGACTTCATCCGCCCGGTGGAGAACAGCGAGCAGCTCGGCACGTTCACCCGGTACGTGCTCGACAAGGCGCTCGGCGTGGCCGCGAGCTGGGCCCGCGAGGGGCTGGACGTCCCGATCTCGGTCAACCTGTCCGCGCGTAGCCTGCTCGATCCTCGCCTGCCGGTGGAGATCGCCGATGCGCTGCGCCGACACCAGGTGCCACCCCACCGGCTGGTCCTGGAGATCACCGAGACGGTGGTGATGAGCGAGCTGGAGATCATCGACGAGGTGCTCGCCACGCTCCGGTCGATGGGCGTGCAGCTCGCGGTGGACGACTTCGGCACCGGCTTCTCCTCGTTGACCTTCCTCACCCGGATCGCGGTGGACGAGTTGAAGGTGGACCGCTCCTTCGTCATCCGGATGGCCGACTCGCCGGAGGCCGCGGCGATCGTCCGGACCACCGTCGGGCTCGCCCACGAGTTGGGGCTGCGGGTGGTCGCGGAGGGCGTGGAGACGGCCGAGCAGCGGCTGGCCCTGGCCGAGCTGGGCTGCACGTCCGCGCAGGGCTACCACTTCTTCAAGCCCATGCCGGCGGACAAGATCGGCGCGGTGCTGGGTTCGCTGCGCGACTCGGCCGACTCGAATGTGTTCCGCCTGCGCGCCGACGGCGCATCCTAACCACCCCGGCGCGTCCCGGCCGGGGTGGTTATGGTCGTCGGGTGAATCGACTCGCCGACGCCACCAGCCCGTACCTACTCCAGCACGCGGACAACCCGGTCGACTGGTGGCCCTGGTGCGACGAGGCGTTCGCCGAGGCGAAACGGCGTGACGTGCCGGTGCTCATCTCGGTGGGCTACGCGGCCTGCCACTGGTGCCACGTCATGGCGCACGAGTCGTTCGAGAACGAGCAGGTCGGCGCCCTGCTGAACGACAACTTCGTGTCGATCAAGGTGGACCGGGAGGAGCGTCCCGACGTCGACGCCGTCTACATGACCGCCACCCAGGCGATGACCGGCCAGGGCGGCTGGCCGATGACGGTCTTCGCCACCCCGGACGGCACCCCGTTCTTCTGCGGCACCTACTTCCCGCGCGCCAACTTCGTCCGCCTGCTCCAGTCCGTCACGACCGCCTGGCGGGACCAGCGGGACGAGGTGCTGCGCCAGGGCGCCGCCGTGGTCGAGGCGATCGGTGGCGCGCAGGCCGTGGGCGGCCCCACCGCGCCGCTGGACGGCCCACTGCTCGACGCCGCGGCCGGCAACCTGGCCGGTGAGTACGACGCGACGAACGGCGGGTTCGGGGGCGCCCCGAAGTTCCCGCCGCACATGAACCTGCTCTTCCTGCTGCGCCACCACCAGCGCACCGGCGACCCGCGCAGCCTGGAGATCGTCCGGCACACCGCCGAGGCGATGGCCCGGGGCGGCATCTACGACCAGCTCGCCGGTGGCTTCGCCAGGTACTCGGTGGACGCGCACTGGACGGTGCCGCACTTCGAGAAGATGCTCTACGACAACGCGCTCCTGCTGCGCGTCTACACGCAGATCTGGCGGCTGACGGGCGATCCGTTGGCCCGCCGGGTCGCCCGCGACACGGCCCGCTTCCTGGCCGACGAGCTGCACCGGCCGGGGGAGGGGTTCGCGTCCGCGCTGGACGCCGACACCGAGGGCGTCGAGGGGCTCACCTACGCGTGGACGCCGACGCAGCTTGTCGAGGCGCTCGGCGACGAGGACGGCCGGTGGGCCGCCGACCTGTTCGCCGTCACCGACGAGGGCACCTTTGAGCACGGCACGAGCGTGCTGCGGCTCGCCCGGGACGTCGACGACGTCGCGCCCGAGATCCGTACCCGTTGGCAGGGCGTGGTCGGGCAACTGCTCGCGGCCCGCGACACCCGGCCCCAGCCGGCCCGCGACGACAAGGTGGTGGCCGCCTGGAACGGTCTGGCGATCACCGCGATCGTCGAGTTTCTCCAGGTCGCCGCGCTGTCCCTGGAGACGCGGGACGAGGGTGCGAACCTGCTGGAGGGCGTCACCATCGTCGCTGACGGCGCGATGCGTGACGCCGCCGAGCACCTGGCCACCGTGCACGTGGTCGACGGCCGGCTGCGTCGGGTCTCCCGCGACGGCAGGGTGGGTGAGCCGGCCGGGGTGCTGGAGGACTACGGCTGTGTGGCCGAGGCGTTCTGCGCCCTGCACCAGCTCACCGGCGAGGGGCGCTGGCTGACCCTGGCCGGTCAGCTCCTGGACACCGCCCTGGAGCGCTTCGCCGCGCCCGGCGGCGCGTACTACGACACGGCCGACGACGCCGAGCAGTTGGTCGCCCGGCCGGCCGATCCGACTGACAACGCCACTCCGTCGGGACGGTCGGCGCTGGTGGCCGGGCTGGTGGCGTACTCCGCGTTGACCGGGGAGACGCGCTACCGCGAGGCCGCCGAGGCGGCGCTCGCCACCGTGGCGCCGATCGTCGGGCGGCACGCCCGCTTCGCCGGGTACGCGGCCACGGTCGGCGAGGCGCTGCTGTCCGGGCCGTACGAGATCGCGGTGGCGACCGACGACCCGGCCGGCGACCCGCTGGTGGCGGCGGCCCGGCGGTACGCCCCGCCCGGAGCGGTGGTGGTCGCCGGCCGCCCGGACCAGCCCGGGGTGCCGTTGCTCGCCGACCGTCCGCTGGTCGACGGCCGTTCCGCCGCGTACGTCTGCCGGGGTTTCGTCTGCCAGCGACCGGTCACCTCCGTCGATGAGTTGATCGCCGAGCTGGGCTGAGTCGGGGCACCCGGTAGGCTGGCCGCGCTATGGATTCCCGTACCGGTCTGCCTGTTGTCGGCATGGTGGGTGGCGGCCAGCTGGCCCGGATGACCCACCAGGCCGCGATCGCCCTCGGCCAGTCACTGCGTGTGCTCGCGAGCGCCCCCGACGACGGCGCGGCGCTGGTCGCCGCCGATGTCCAGTACGGCGACCACACCGACCTGGCCGCCCTGCGCACCTTCGCCAAGGGCTGTGACGTGGTCACGTTCGACCACGAGCACGTGCCGAACGAGCACATCCGCACGCTCACGGCCGAAGGGGTGACCCTGTACCCGCCGGCGGCCGCGCTGCTGCATGCCCAGGACAAGCAGGTCATGCGGGAACGCCTGACTGAGCTGGGCGCTCCCAACCCGGCCTGGCGGCCGGTCGGCGAACCCGCCGACCTGGTCGGCTTCGACGAGCAGGTCGGCTGGCCGGTGGTGCTCAAGGCAGCCCGGGGCGGCTACGACGGCCGGGGCGTCTGGATGGTCGACGACGCCACGCAGGCCACCGAGCTGGCGACCACGCTGCTCGCCGGCGGCACCCGGCTACTCGTCGAGGAGCGGGTGCCGCTGCGTCGGGAACTCGCCGTGCAGGTGGCCCGTTCGCCGTTCGGGCAGGTGGCCGCGTACCCGGTGGTCGAGACGGTCCAGCGCGACGGCATCAACGTCGAGGTGCTGGCCCCGGCACCCGGCCTGGACGAGGAGCTGGCCGTCTCCGCCCAGCAGCTCGCCATCGACCTGGCCACCGCGCTCGGCGTGGTCGGTCTGCTCGCCGTGGAGCTCTTCGAGGTGCGCGACGACGCCGGCCGGCCGGCGATCGTGGTGAACGAGCTGGCGATGCGCCCGCACAACTCGGGGCACTGGACCATCGAGGGTGCCCGGACCTCCCAGTTCGAGCAGCATGTGCGGGCGGTGCTGGACTACCCGATGGGCGACACCGCGCTGACGGCGCCGGTGGTGGTGTCGGCGAACGTCCTCGGCGGCGAGCCGGGCGGAATCTCGATCGACGAGCGGCTGCACCACCTCTTCGCCGCCGAGCCGGGGGCCAAGGTGCACCTCTACGGCAAGCAGGTACGCCCCGGCCGCAAGATCGGGCACGTCACGGTGCTCGGCGACGATCTGGACGACGTACGGGTGCGGGCGGCGCGGGCCGCACGCTGGCTCCGCGAGGGGCACGAGTGACCCCGACGGCCGCGAACCAAGGAGGACTCCGGTGACCACGGTCGGATTGATCATGGGTAGTGACTCGGACTGGCCGACGATGCGGGCAGCCGCCGAGGTGCTGGACGACTTCGAGGTCTCGTACGAGGTGCGGGTCATCTCGGCACACCGGACCCCGATAGCGATGATCGATTACGGCCGCGACGCCGTGGACCGCGGGCTCAAAGTGATCATCGCCGGTGCGGGTGGCGCCGCCGCCCTTCCTGGCATGGTCGCCTCGGTGACACCGCTGCCGGTGATCGGCGTGCCGGTGCCGCTGAAGCACCTCGACGGCATGGACTCGCTGCTGTCCATCGTGCAGATGCCGGCGGGGATTCCGGTGGCCACCGTGTCGATCGGCAACGCGCGCAACGCCGGCCTGCTGGCCGTCCGGATCCTCGGCGCGTCCGACGAGACGCTGCGGACCCGCATGGCGATCTACCAGCGGGACCTGGAGCAGCTCATCAAGACCAAGGACGCAGCCCTCCAAGCCACGCTCCCGTAACCAGGCCCCTTTCTCCTCCGCGATCTTGCACTTTCGGTGGTCGTCAATCTGCTTTTGTCCAGCTATGCGACGACAGAAAGTGCAAGATCGCAGGAGACCCGGACCGCGCGAACCCAGCCCACTCACCGTCCCCGCCCACCCACGTCGCTCTGGCCCTCCGGTTTCACCTCATGCCGCGTAGCGCGGTCTGGAGGCGTTCCTGGGCTCGGCGGCGGCGTTCGTTGCTGGCCCCGAGGACGAGCAGCAGGATGCCCACGGGGATCAGCGCCAGCCACGGGCCGAGGCTGACCAGGGCGTGGATCGCGGCGATCGCGGTGACCGACGCGCCGACGATCACCGGGGCCTGCTGCCGGCTGGACGAGCCGAAGATCAGCACCGCCACCGCGCCGAGCAGCAACAGCATCTGCCGCAGCGTGCTGGACTCGGTGGTCAGCACGATCGCCAGCGTCGGCACGAACGCGGCGACCAGCGCCGGCCCGTACGCAACCCAACTGCTCAGGTCCGGTCGGTGGCGCAGTTCCAGCACGCCGACCAGCAGGGCCAGAGCGGCGAACGGCAGCGTGTACGCCTCGGGTAGCGCCACGTCGGCGACGCGCATCAGGATCCACCAGGCGGTGATCTCGCAGAACACCACCGCCCAGAAGAGGATCCGGCGCTCCACGGGCCGTCGGCCGGGTCGGGTGGCCGCCACGCCGAGGACCGCGCCCCAGGCCGCCAGCAGGGCGGCGATGTGCCGCGGTGAGTCGAAGGCGAGCGCCAGCGCGATCAGGGCCGCCGCGTACCCGGTCCACTGGACGGTGGCCGCCTCGCGCTGCGCCTCGGGACGGCGCAGTTGGGGCAGGGTCGCCGCGAGGACCTGGAGTACCGCGCCGACGGCGAGCACCCCGAACGCGGACCAGACCGCGGCGAGCCCGGCGATCAGGCCGGCGGTCAGCACGAAGAGCTGCGCCATCAGCGAGGCGAAGAGCCAGCCGAGGATGCGCGCCCGCTGGGTGGTGCCGAACAGGGCCGCCACCGCGCCCACACCCACCGCGCCACCGAGGGTGAACAAAGTCAGTTGCCGGTCGGCCAGGCTGCCGGCCAGGCCGGCGCCACCGGCGGCCAGACCGATGACGAACACCAGCACCCGGGCCAGCCGCAGCGAACGGGCCGGCTCGACGAGCGGCGGTGGCGGCGTCAGGGCGAGACCGAGCATGGAGATGGTGAACACGGACAGCGCGGCGAGGGTGCTCGCCGGCCACCTGAAGCCCAGCGCGATGGGCGCGATCAGCAGCGTGACGGCGGCGCCGGGCAGCACCACCGGTACGGCACGGGACCGTCGCCCGCCGCTGAAACCGGTGGCGGCCAGGGCCGCCGTCGCCGTGAGCAGCAGCGCGGTCAGCACGTGGGTCGGGTTGACCACGTCCGGCGGCGGGGTGAGCAGCTCCGGCGGCGGACCCTGCCAGATCCGGTCCAACGTGCGCTGCGGCTCGACCAGGGCGAAGACCAGCGCGGGCGCGATCGAGACGAGGGCCAGGGCGGTCGGCAGGGCGGCGGCTGCGAGCGCGCCGGCGGAGGGGCTGACCCGCCACCGCCGCCGATCCGGGTCGTCCGGCAGCCGGCGCAGCGCGCCGTCGAGCAGCACCGCCCAGCGACGGACCGGCTGGGCGGCGGCGGTGGGCGGCACGGTCGCCGCGCGGATCAGTTCGGCGAGGACACCGAGCAGCGCGGCGGCGGCCGCGTAGACCCCGACGGGCAGGCCGGTCGGGATGGCGGCGAGCGCGCTGATGCTCGCACCGCCGACCACGGCCACGCTGACCCACGGCAGGTACTGCGGCACGTGCCGGCGTACGGCGGCCACGCCGGCCAGGCCGAGGCTGGACGCGGCCAGCGCGGCGGTCAGCACCACCTCTGCCGAGTGCTGGAACTCGACTGCCAACGCCGCCACCGCGCCGGGCAACGCCAGCAGCGCGGCGCCGG
This sequence comes from Micromonospora sp. DT4, assembly GCF_049841675.1. Lineage (NCBI taxonomy): Bacteria > Bacillati > Actinomycetota > Actinomycetes > Micromonosporales > Micromonosporaceae > Micromonospora > Micromonospora sp. DT4. Next base: position 18,574 of record NZ_JBNCKT010000045.1, on the reverse strand, counting down.
CCGCCGCGCCACCGATCTGCGCCAGGTGCGGCGGCATGCCCTCGGTCTCCAGGTCGGTCACCTGCGGCCCGGCCAGGACGCGTGCCAGCGTGGCCACCACGATGCCGATCAGCGCGATGCTGCCCAGTGCCAGCGCGGTCGTCCACGGGCGGACCAGGCCGGCGCCGGCCCCGTGCAGCGCGACCACTCCGGCCACGGTGGCCCGGGACAGCCCGGCCCGGGCCTCCTCGGTGGCCACCGCCGCCATCCCGAAGACGGTGGCGACCATGGCCCCGACGAGCACCGGTGACCACCAGGGCAGGTCGAAGGCGGCCGGCGCGCCGATGGTGGCGAGCACCACGGCCACGCCGGACGCGTCCCACCGCCAGGGGGGTGGAAGCAGGACGCCGGCAGCGACGGCCAACAGCAGCAGCGCGATCGGAGCCTGCCAGGTCGCGCCGCCGGTCGGCGCCGCGGGCCAGTTGCTCAGGTCGCCGTTCCAGATCGGCCCGGGTGTGGCCAGCACGCCCACCCCACCGCGCAGCGCCGTCCAACCCGCCAGCACTCCGATGAGTACGCCGCCGACGGCGATGCCGAGGATCGGGCCGCGTCGCGACTCCTCGGGCATGGCGCGGGCGGCCACGGCCACGACCAGAAGCAGGCCGGCGGCCACCGCGAGCTGCCCACCGGGGGCGAGGACCGCGGCGATCCGTACCATCGTGGCGATCAGGGCGGTGGTCACCGCCGCGGCGGCCAGGTCGGAGCCGTCCAGGGTGAGGTCGGAGCGGCGGCCGGCGTCGATCGAGGGGGCCAGGAAGAGCAGCACCGCGGAGACCAGCAGGAGCGCCCCGACCCAGGCGTCGGCGACTGTTGCACCGGGCGCGCCGAAGGCGGCGGCGGTGACGACGAGCGCGCCCAGCCCGGTGCCGACCGACAGGGGCGCCGGGATGCGCCGCTGGGAGACCTGCACCATCGCGGCGTACCCGAGAGTCACACAGACGGCCAGGAAGCTCGCCGCCAGCACCGGGACGGTCGCCTCGCGGAGGCTGGCCGGGGTGGGTGTCTCGTCGACGGGCATGGTGGCGGCCACGAAGGCGGCCACCGCTCCGGGCAGCGCGAAGGCCGCGCCTCCGGCGGCCCAGTCCGCGACCGTGTCGGCGGCGGCCGACGCGATCCGGACCCGGGGCGCCAGGGCGACCAGCGCGCCGGCCGCGAACAGGGTGAGCAGGACCGCGGCCGTGAGCGCGGGCCGGGACAGGCCGGCGCCCGCTCCGAACAGGCCCACCACGGCGGCGCCGACCGCGTGGGCCAGGGCAGCCCGGGTGGTACGCGCGGAGAGGCCGATGGCCCCGATGCCGATCGCGGTGACCACCATCGGCCAGGGGGCGGACGCCCATCCGAGGCTGAACGAGGCCGGTACGGCGAGCGCCGTCAGCGCGGCACCGGCGACCGCGAACTCGCGGCGGATCTCCGGTGGCAGGGCGAGCACCGCGGCGATGGTGAGCAGGAACGCGGCGGCGGCGAGCTGCCACGTGGTCGGGCCGACGGAGGCGGCCAGTTCGGCGGCGTACCGGTCGAGGTCGGCGTCCCAGGCGGGCAGTGCCGCCCGGACGGGGGCGACACCGGCCCGGAGCGCTCCTCCGGCGACCATCAACCCGCTGGCGGTGAGCGCGACCGCCGAGGCGATCTGCGGGCCGCGTCGGGCGGCCTCGGGGATCGCGCGTACGGCCAGCCCGGTAGCCGTGATCACCGCCGCGATCAGCAGCAACGACTGGCCGGGTAGGGCCACCGAGGCGATCCGGCCGAACGCGCCGATCACGGCCAGGGTGACGATTCCTGCTGCCACGTCCGGCAGTGGCGGGCGGCGCAGCACCAGCGCGCCGGCCAGCCCGACGGCGGCGGCGAGCAGGAGGACCAGCCCGGCTCCGGTCGCCGTCGGCACGGTCTGCGCCCGTAGCAGGGCGGTCACCGCGTACGCCAGGGCGACCGCGACGGCTACCGCGTGCAGCGACCAGGTCAGCTCGCGCAGTCCGGGCACCGGGCGGGCGGGCCGGGTGTCGGCGGTGCCCGCGTCGGCGTCGACTACCTCGCCGGCCTCCTCCGGGTCGCCCTCCGGCCGGGCGTCGGCGTCGCGTTGCCGGGGTGCCGCCGATCCGTCGGCGGGGGCCGGCAGGTCCTGCCGGACGGGGCGCTCCACCACGATCGGGGAGCGGGCCAGCCAGAGGTCGAGCAGGGCCACCAGGGTCAGCACCAGCGCCCAGCCGCCCGGCCCCGTGATCCGGTCGTACGCGAGCAGCGGCAGCACCGGCTGCGCGGCGACCACTGTCGCGAAGCGGGGTGCGCGCAGACCCGTAAAGGCGGCGTACCCGACGGACACGGCGGCGGTGGCCGCGAAGATCAATCCGGCGAAGACGGCGCCCGAGGTGCCGCCGCCGATCCGGTCCACCGCCCAGAGCGCGTACCCGGCCAGCGGCACGAGCAGCAGACCCACCGCCGAGATCGTCTCCGCGGTGGAGGTGAGCCCGCGTCGCGCCAGCGCCGGCGGGGCCAGCAGCATCAGCGCCGTGGCGAGGAGCAGGACGCCGAGGCGGGCCAGCGCGTCCATCGAACTGGTCGCCACCGCGGCGAAGACCACCGCGGCCACGGCGAGCAGCAGCGCGCCCAGCCCGAGCGGAATGTTCTGCACCTCCCGGGAGGACGCCTCCGGGGGGTGTTCGGGGTCGTCGGCGTCCAGCCAGGACGCCCGGGGTGGGGGCGGCGGCGGATCCTCCGGGACGGGCGGCGTGCCCTGGCGGGGAACCCGGGGTGGTGGCGCGCCGGTGGTGGCCGTCGGCGGACGGCGACCGGGACGTCGGCGCAGCACCCGTCGGGGCCGGGTGGCCTGCTTGATCCGCTCCTCACCGGCGTGGGCGAGGATGTCCCGCTGGAACAGCGCGGCCTGCATCTTGGCGGCGATCTGCCGCTGTTCGCGGGCGATGGCGGCGTCGCGCGCCTTCATCTCCGCGATCGAGCGCTCGATGTCCGCCAGATGTTCGACCCACTGGGGCTGGTCGGCCCCGCAGTGCGGGCACTGTACGGCCGGCTTGATCTCCCGGCCGCACGAGGAGCATTGAAAGGTCGCCACGACACCCCTCCAGCCGCACTGTGGACTCCCACTGTCGCAGCATGCCCAAAGCTGGCGCGGATTTCGACACTTGTCGGCGGGTCCGTGGCAAAGAACATCACCAGCCGGCCGCGTGGAGCACTTCGCGGCCGGCCGGTGTGTGGTGGATCGTCAGGGGCGGCCCATGCCCCGGTACTCCCAGCCGGCCTGGGTCCACAGTGCCGAATCGAGACAGTTGCGCCCGTCGACGACCTTGCGGCCGCCGACCAACTCACCCAGAGCGACCGGGTCGGCGTTGCGGAAGTCCGCCCACTCGGTGAGGACGCAGACCAGGTCCGCGCCGGCGACCGCCTCGTTGATGCCGGGCTCGTAGGTCAGCTCAGGCACCGCGCGACGGGCGTTCTCGGTGCCCTGCGGGTCGTACACGTGCACGTCGGCCCCGGCCTTCTGCAACAGCGCGGCGACGGCGAGCGCCGGGGCGTCGCGGACGTCGTCGGTGTTGGGCTTGAAGGTCGCGCCCAGCACGGCGATCCGGGTGCCGGAGAAGTCCGGGCCGGCCGGCCCGGAGCGGCGGCCGAGCAGGTCCGCCGCGAGCTGGAGCACCCGGGTACGGCGGCGCAGGTTGATCAGATCGACCTCGTGCAGGAAGCGCAGCGCCTCGCCTGCACCCAGCTCCTGCGCGCGGGCCTGGAAGGCCCGGATGTCCTTGGGCAGGCAGGCGCCGCCGAAGCCGAGGCCGGCCTGGAGGAACCGGTTGCCGATGCGGGGGTCGTACCCGATCGCGCGGGCCAGCTGGGTGACGTCGCCGCCGCTGGCCTCGCAGACCTCGGCCATGGCGTTGATGAACGAGATCTTGGTGGCCAGGAAGGCGTTCGCCGCGACCTTGACCAGCTCGGCCGTCGCGAAGTCGGTGACCACCAGCGGGACCTCGCGGTCCTCGGTGGCGGCCAGGTCGAAGACGCCCTTGTGCGCGGCGTAGAGCATGCCGTTGGCCCACTCGCTCTTCACGCCGACCACGATCCGGTTGGGTCGCAGCACGTCGTCGACGGCGAAGCCCTCCTGAAGGAACTCGGGGCTCCACGCCACCTCGACGCCCAGGTCGCCGGGGGTGTGCTTGCCGACGAGCTGCTCGACCCACTCGGCGGTGCCCACCGGCACGGTGGACTTGCCGACGATCAGCGCCTTGCGGGTCAGGTGCTGCGCGAGGCTGGTGACCGATGCCTCGACGTACGACAGGTCGGCGCCCATCCCGTCGGCCCGCTGGGGGGTACCGACGCAGATGAAGTGCACGTCACCGAACTCGGCGGTCTCCGCGATGTCGGTCGAGAACCGCAGCCGGCCGGCGGCCAGGTTGCGCTTGAGCAGCTCGTCCAGGCCGGGCTCGTGGATCGGCACCTCGCCGGCGTTCAGCATCGCGATCTTGTCCGCGTCGACGTCGAACCCGAGCACCTCGTAGCCCAGCTCGGCGTAGCAGATGGCGTACGTCGCACCGAGGTAACCGGTCCCCAGGAACGTCACCCGCGGCCGAGGCGCGCCCGAAGGCGGCGTCACCGCGGCGATGGCGGGGGTCGGCTGGATGGTGGGGTAGGGGATCGTCACGCCTGTCTTCTCCGCTCGCACTGGCGGCGCGTCGTCGCGTCGCATTCTGCTGCGGCGCCTGGCCGGGCACCGGAGGGGTGGCTCAACTGTCTGCTTCCATCATCGCCCAGCGGCGCGGGTGCTCCGTCATGCCCCATACCTACGCGCCGGTAACATCACCTGAACTGCAGTCGCTATCCTTCAGTCTGCGCGGTCGGCGGTCAGGGGAGGCCACAGACTGCGCATGATAGCGGTGAAGGGGAGGGGCCGACATGGCCGCAGGGGAGTCGTTCGACGTCTACCGGTTGCCCGAGGAGCACGAGGCGATCCGGGAGGCGGTCCGGGATGTCTGTGCCGCCAAGGTGGCGCCGCACGCCGCCGAGGCCGACGAGACCGGTGAGTTCCCGAAGGCGTCCTACGACGCGCTGCGGGCCGCCGACTTCCACGCCCCGCACATCCCCGAGGAGTACGGCGGGGCGGGCGCGGACGCCCTGGCCACCGCCATCGTGATCGAGGAGGTGGCGCGCGCCTGCGCGTCCTCGTCGCTGATCCCGGCGGTGAACAAGCTCGGCACGCTGCCGCTGCTGCTGTCCGGTTCCGAAAAGATCAAGCGCCGCTACCTGACGCCGGTCGCGGCCGGCGACGCCATGTTCTCGTACTGCCTCTCCGAGCCAGAGGCGGGCAGCGACGCGGCGTCCATGACGACCCGGGCGGTACGTGACGGGGATCACTGGGTCCTCAACGGCGTGAAGCGCTGGATCACCAACGCCGGTGTCTCCGAGTTCTACACCGTCTTCGCCGTCACCGACCCCACCGCCCGCTCCCGGGGCATCTCCGCCTTCGTGGTCGAGAAGTCCGACCCGGGCGTCAGCTTCGGCGCGCCGGAGAAGAAGCTCGGCATCAAGGGCTCGCCGACCCGCGAGGTCTATCTGGACAACGTGCGGATTCCCGCCGACCGGATGATCGGCGCGGAGGGCACCGGCTTCGCCACCGCCATGAAGACCCTGGACCACACCCGGGTCACCATCGCCGCGCAGGCCGTCGGGATCGCGCAGGGCGCGCTCGACTACGCCAAGGGGTACGTCGCCGAGCGTCGCCAGTTCGGCAAGGCGGTCGCCGAGTTCCAGGGCATCCAGTTCATGCTCGCCGACATGGGCATGAAGCTGGAGGCGGCCCGGCAGCTCACGTACGCTGCCGCCGGCAAGTCCGAGCGGGGCGACGCCGACCTGACCTACTTCGGCGCGGCGGCCAAGTGCTTCGCCTCCGACGCCGCCATGGAGATCACCACGGACGCGGTGCAGTTGCTGGGCGGCTACGGCTACACCCGTGACTACCCGGTCGAGCGGATGATGCGCGACGCCAAGATCACCCAGATCTACGAAGGAACTAATCAGGTCCAGCGGATCGTCATGGCGCGGGAGCTGCTGAAGGGCTAATTCGGGGCTGTTCTAGCAGCTCAGTGCGGGTGTGGATGGGTCAATCGGCATGGCCACACAGTGTGGCTAAGTGATTACCTTGTGGGATCTTCTTGGTCACCCCAGAAGGCTTTCGGTTGGCGTTCTGGGGAAATCCTGGAGACATTCATCCATTAATTCAGATGTATCGAATGCATGGTGGACGATGGCGCGCTGCCGGGGTGCAGGTGGATGTCTCGGAGGGGGCACCTTGCTAATCGATGAACTTCGGTGACTATCAACCGGACCGTCGGTTGCGTTGAGTGAGGAGCGCAAGGCGTCGGTCGGCTGGGTGGGGCCTCGCGGCGTGCTGTCGACGGATGGTGGTAGGCAGCGCCGACACGGCGGTCATCGCTCGACTGTTGCGCCCGGTCAGCGATGGAATGACAACTTGTCGTACCTCAGCGCCACCATGTTGTGTATGGATGACGCATTCCACGGCCCTGGTCAGGAGGTCGATGGCCTTGCAGAGCGCGTCGTAGCACGTGTGCGAGCCAACCTTGGCGACCCTTCCGAGTGGATCAATCCCGCTGGCTACCCTGAGGGCTTGGCTCTGTGCGTCATCGATGCGATCCAGTCGATCGGGGTGAAGTACGGGTGAGCTTCCCCACTTTGATGGAGGGGTGTTTACCTGCTGCCGGTCGGTGCAGGGGTGACGATATCTGGCTTGGTCAGGTTGGTCTGTTGGTGGTGCCAGGCGGTCTCGTACTCGTCGGGGCTGAGGTCGTCCAGTTCTTTCTGGATGCGGCGGGTGTTGTACCAGCCGTCGATGTAGGCGAAGATCGGCGTTCTCAGCCTCGTCGCGGGTCCGCCAGCTCGTGCGGTAGACGAGTTCGATCTTCAGCGTCGACCAGAAGTTCTCCATCAGGGCGTTGTCGTACGAATCGCCGACCGAGCCCATCGACGGCAAGATCCCGTTGTCCTGTAAGCGTTCCGCGAAGCGAAACGACGTGTAATTCGACCCACGGTCGCTGTGGTGGATCAGTTGGCCGTCGCGGACGTCGCGCGACCAGATGCCGTATTCGAGGGCAGCGAGGATCAGGTCGGTGTCGCAGCGGTCGGACGTCTTCCACCCGACGATCCGGCGGGAGAACACATCCCGGACCGCGGCGAGCCAGAACACGCCCTTGCCGCAGGGGATGCGGGTGGCATCGGCGACCCAGAGCCGGTTCGGCCCCTCAGCGGTGAACCGCCGGTTGACCAGATCCGGCGCCGGCGTGTGCCGCGGGTCCTGCCGCGTGGAGCCGCCGCGCCAGCCTCGACGCAGGAACGCCCCCTGCCAGCCCTGGGCCGCCATCAGCCGCTCCACGCGCTTGCGGCCCACACCGATGCCGTCGCGACGTAGCTGCCGGTGGACCAGGTCTGCGCCGTAGGTGCGCCCAGAGGTCTCCCAGATCTCGTAGATGTTGGAGATCAGCCCCAGGTCGACCACGTCCCGGTCACAGGGGTGCTCGGCCTGCTTGACCCACGCGTAGTAGGTCGAAGCGCCGATGTTCAGGACCCGTAGCAGGAGCGCGACCGCGAACTGGTCACGATGTTCGTGGATGAACCTCATGACCGTCGCCGGGTCGGGTCGAGCTCCGCCGCGAAATACGCGCTCGCAGCCTTCAAGATCTCATTCGTCCGCCGCAACTCGGCCACTTCCTTGCGCAGCCGGCGGTTCTCCTCGACCATCTCGCTGGTCGGCCGGTCGTGACGCTCACCCGTGTCGGCCTCGGCTTGGCGGATCCAGTTCCTCAGCGCCTCGTGATGCACGCCGAGCTGCTCGGCCAAGCGCCGGATCACGGGCTTCGGGTCCGACTCGCGGTACAGACGCACAGCGCGCTGACGTAGCTCATCGGGGTACTTCTTCGGTGCTGCCACAGAACTTCCTCCCCCACAGCCATCAGACCATGGTCAAGAAGCTCCATGAAAGCGGTGGTGGCTCAAATACGCCCGACTCTTCAAGGCACAAGGCGCCAGCCTCAGCGCCATCGCCACCAAGACCAGCATTCCGAAGACCTCGCTGCACCGCTACCTCGGCACCACCGACTCGAACGTTCAAGCCGGTAGCTAGATCAACTTCTTAGCGATGTTTTTCGCTGGAAGCTACGGGCGGCCCTGAGGGTGTCGCCGTCACGGAGCACCTTCATCATGAGGTCGAACTTCGGGCGGCTGGCCTTGGTGCCGCTGGCGACATTGACATAGATGTTGGCGGGGTCACGCCGACGCGGCGTAGGGCGTCGATCTGGTGGACGGGTTTATGGTCCGCGGTGGACACCCGCGCGTAGCCGATCATCACGGCGTCGGCAATATCGAGTGGCATGCTTTGTCGACATTGTTTTTCGACACGGAGTGTCGACAACGACGACCGGGCCCGGGCCGCGGTAATGATTTTTCGGCAAATGGTCGTTTGCCGACAAGATCATTACTTGGATGTTGGGATGTCGGGGTGCTGGATCGGGGCGCGGCAGACTCGGTCATCATGTGGGGTGACGGAGCGAGATTCGGACTGAGGTCGACGGCGGACACGGCTGGTCGGGGTGCTTCAGATATCTGGTACATGGTCTCTTGCGTGGCCAGGCGACCAGCAGCGCCTTACCGGCCGCAGTGCGCGACCGTGTTGGGGGTGGGGTAGATGACGGCAATTGCAACTGTGGGCTGCTCCGAGTTTGTTATCACATGGGTGCCCTCCGGCGTTTTTCTGAGTCTGGAGCCGGGTTCGGTGCCGTCCGAGGTGTGGGACGCCCCGCCAGTTCCGGGTCTGCACCTGGTCCACATGACACCGACCATGATCGGGTCCGAAGTGCCGACGCAGGCGTTGTTGGCGCAGCCGCTGCACGTGCTCGCGCGGATGGTGGACGCCCCGCCGTCGTCGGTCACCACCGGACTCGACATGGCCGCGGCGATCGCCCGCGCTGACGCGCTGCGTCTGCCGGTCCGGGTCCCCGGCGTCGCCTTGGCCGGGGCCGGCGGCGACAGGGCGCTGCCAATCGATGCCCAGGGAAAACCCGCCACGTCGGCCACCGCCGCCTATGTACTCATACTGCCCGCCAGTCACCTGGTGGCCGAACACACCACCACCGTGGCATCCGACACTAACCTTGGCCGAGTCCTTCCCGGCCCGCCGATGCCCGGTCAAGTTCGGTGGGTCGACGAGCGGGCCGAGGTGGGCCTGCCACGGCCGATCGTCAACGCCCGCTACAGCGACGTCAAACTCATCACCTCACCGGCTGGCCAGACCCACACCCTGCAGGGCGGAATCGTCGGGCTCTGGCGCGCACTGGCGGACCTGACTCCCGGACAAACCGTGCTTGTGCACGCCACCACAACCCAGGCCGAGGCCACCGAGAACCTCCTCGCGATCCGCGCACCCGACGGCATCGCCCTACTACGCCACACCCCAACCGGCGCCCAGGCCGCGAGCCTCCCCCGCAACCCCACCACCCTGCACCTCACCCCGGCGACCGCAATCGGCACATCGCACGAACGGTCGACCGGACAGCTATCTACGCCGAACGAAGCAGCAGTTTCAATGACCAATTCGATTCAACAGGTCCAGAAGAAGCTTTCGCCGAGTCTGATCGCAGCGTTTGGCCTCGAACTAGAGATCCCGGGAGTTACTGTTCCATTCCGCAGAGGAGAAGTCCTGGCTTTCGGCGAGGGATGGAAATTGGAGCCCGACCAAATTTACAGGTCTGTCAGCACTGGCGACATAGAATTCGTGCTGTCACCCATGTCGAATCTCTCGGACATAAAGGCGACGTTAAAAGAGGTCATTTCGCTCATAGAACGCATACGACTTTTAGCGCTTGCCAGCTCCGAAAAAGGGGTCACTCTCAGTGCCGCCGCCAGGAGCATGTCGGGTCGCGTGACCATTGTGAGAGATGCCACGTTCACCGTAAGCGATATCCGCTTCCAGGCCAAGTTGCAAGCTACCTACGGAATCGGTCTCGACAAAATACCGCAAGTCATCGATGAGCTGCTTACTACAACGCAAGCACACAAAATCCATGAGGACACGCGCAAAGTGGCGCAGCTGCATTCAGAAAGGTACGCGCGGCCACTGGCGCGGCAAGCCGAAGGATTCGTGGAGCTGATCAACATGTATCGACACAACGCGGCTTTCAAAGGTCCTCGTTTCGGCGGCGAGGTAAACACGCAATTTAGGTTGATGGCAAGGAGTGACTTCACCTCGATATACGAGCGACTTCTAGACGAACCGGATCGGCGTGATATTGAGCGCTTGCTTCTACCTAGTCTAGAGGCAAGTGCGCCCCCCTTTATGGAGGCGTTGTCGCTTGATAGCTCTGATCCCCTGTTCAAGCAGCCCTACCTCATCGACACCGCCACTCAAATTCTTGTATCGGAAGATTCTCTCCCGAGGACGATCGACTGGCTTGCATCTATAGTGCATGGACGCGAGGATGGAGTTTTGAAGAAAGACCTTTTATCTCCTCCTCCTGGGTATCCATTGCATTCGGGCAACCTGGATGTCGATTACGGGATGGGCACCATGGGAGTAGATGAAAAGAACAAGCTCATTTTATTCGAGGTTCGCGGAAGGCCGAAGAGGCCAGACCGGATTTCGATGAACGGGAGAATTGGAAGCCTTATCTATGATGAATATCTGGAAGCCACCCGGTACAACGCCTCACTCGAGCATCCCGGTGAATTCTCTCCATCTGCCACCGTTGAGAAAAACACCACCTTGGCAAAACTTGAAGCCGCCTATGGTGAACTGCGTCGCGTCACAGACCGCATTCGACGGAAATGGAATGAACTTACGGCAAACTGGGGTTTTATTCGCGCGGGAGTCGTATCTCCAACACTAAACGAGATTGAAGAACTGAATGCTGACGGATCCGTGGATGCGGGTGAGGTACTAGAACCAGGCCGGCTTGGACGCTTGATAGGCCTTCTCAAGGAGCTGCGAGAGGCACCAACACCCCTCGCTTCTGCATACGTCTCGCCGATTTTGTCGCGCTACGATCACGAACTCCAACACTTCGAGAGAGAACTATGGGAGGCAGGCAACGAGATAGCACCTGACTGGGTGGACGCAACACCCGATCTGCCGGCTCTGGAACGCCGCCCGACGCTCGGGCTGACCGACCCACCGGCAGCGTGGTTCTCCGCAGGCAGTGGGGGCGGCGCTGCGCTGGCGGCACCAGCGGTGCCCGGTGACGTGAACGCCTCAATCGGCGAGGGCGGCACCTGGGTGGCGGAGTTCCGGCCGCAGCTTTCGGGTCGGGCCACCTCTGACGATGCGCTGACGGAGGATGTGATTTTTCCGTTGGGTAGTCACCGAGATGGAGAGCGGTCCAATCTCTCCTGGGTAGGTGGCGCGCCGTCGGTGCGGTTGCGGCAGCAGATCCGCATGGCGGCCGCAGGCTTTGACGGTCAGGTTATCTTTCTGGGTCCTGCCGGAGACGCGCAAGAGTCGGTGCAGAACGTAGGTGACGTGCGGCGTCTCGTGCAGCAGTTCGCCTTCAAACAGCAGCAACCTGTAGTGGTGACCCAGGGCCAGGTGAAGCCACTGAAGAGCATGTCGGCGACCTATGGCTTCAGCATCGTGCACCGCGTTGCGAAATCGCAGGCTACGACCGCCGGTGGCATTCCCGCCCTGGCGGCCGATCCCGTCTGGCGCGTGGACGGCGGTAACGGCACCGCCGAGGAGGTGGGTGCCTCCTTCGTGCCGCCGCTACTCACCAGCGCGGCCGCGCGCGCCAAGCCGGTCACCGACTCGACCAGCCGGGCGCTGGCCAAGCTACTCCTCGCGCCGAATCGAGCCGCGAAACTAAACGTGCTCGCTACGTACCGGGAACAGCTGGCCAGCCAACGAGCCCGCGACGACCTGGCCACAATTGTCCAGCGGGTCGACGCAGACCCATGGTTCCGCCAAGCCACACCGCTGCTGGGCGAGCTCGGCGCGCCGGACGCCGCCGAGTTCGTGCTCGACTTCCAGAAACCAGAATCCTCCCCCGTCGAACGCGCTCACCTACTGATGAACGAACGAGGCCGGGGCATCGACGTCGGACTACGCGTTGACCTCATCCGCGAATCCGGCTACTCAGACACCGGCGCCGCCACCGCCCTGACCGCGGTCGACCTGCTCTTCACCGACAGCGACGACGCCCTGGACAACGCTCTAAAGTACGTGAAAGACAACTCCGCTGACCTACCCGCCGATGCCAGAGGACGCTGGGTCGACTCCATCACAGAACTCGCCAAGGAACCCACGCACATCGACAAGCGAGACGCCCTGGAGCAACTAGCGCACCAGGTACTCACCTGCTGACCGACCACGTTCGCGCTGGGGTCGCTCATGCCGGACATCCTCGACGAGTGGCGGGGGCGATGCCACCGCATTCCAGTGCCTCGACTCGGGGCGTTGCTAACGAACGTGTGACCAGGGATCAAAAATTTGATCATCGGGTGAGGGGTGGTCTTGGTGTGATGTCGACGGAATGATGTCGGTCTGTGGCTCGTCTGCCGGAGAACTTCCCTGACCTGGTTGAGCATTGGACGCTGCTGCCTACGGAGTCGGACCTGTTGGCGGGCAAGCATGATGGTCCGACGAAGCGGACCTGCAGATCGAGTCCTGGCTAGTCACCGGCGACTCTGCGCTCGGTCCTCGGGCTGGGCGAGGATCGCAACACGCCAGTCGGCGCGACCTTCGGAACCTGAGTCGGGGCTGCGCCCGGTCCCCGGACCGGGCGAGGATCGCAACGACACCCCGGGCCTGCGGCTGTTTTACGGCAGCAAGCTGAGCTCGGTCTTCGGACCGGGCGAGGATCGATACGGCGAGGGAGGCGCGCTCTGAGGCTTGTAACGCTGGGTAGTGTCCCTGGCGGGTTGTTTGCCCCAGCAGGCAGAGCAGTTTTGCTCAGGGACTCAACCCAGTTTCGCCCAGCGTTGCACCTCGCTGGTCGTTGACTGGGCGCGAGGTAGCGCACAGTAAACAACTTTCGGCACACCGGACCTGCACGTGTTCTGGGGAAATCCTGGGCAACCCGGCGGATGGCTGAGTTTTCCCAGCTCAGAGGCCATGCCCTCGTTGTTCACCCAGATCTACGAAGGAATGAACCAGGTGCAGCGGATCGTCATGGCCCGGCAGCTCTTGAAGAGCTGACCCCGTATTTTCGCAGGTCAAAGCACTTATGTGGCGGGTTGCCGTCTACGTGAGCCGGTGGCGGGGTGCTGAGATGTCGCTAATCTACGAAGGTGCTCCGGCTCTGCTTGAGCCGGAGTGTTTCCCCAGGTAGACGCTTTATGAGCCGTTGGGTTGTCGTCGGTTGACCGCGTGGCGGTCAGCAGCGTTCTGGGCAAATCCTGGGGTTCTGGTCTCTTGTGGACCTACGCTCAGTCACCGGGGAGACTTCCAAGCCAGCGGTATCGGCGCCCGGGGCTTCGTGCTGCTCCGATGGCGACGACGGTGCCAGCCGCGACCAGTGCGCGTAGGTGGTTGAGTACGGCGGTACGTGACAGTCCGGTGAGTTCGACGAGCTCTCCCGCTGTCGCCTCTCCCCGGCTCCTCATTGCCTCGCTGACGTCGGGCAGGAGGTTGCTGAAGAGGTCCGGCTCCTTTGCCCGGCCGGAGGCCGCGGGATCGAGTACGTACTGTGCGTAGCGCCGTCCGCCCTCCTTGATGGCCAGTCCTTGGTCGACGAGATCCCTCAGGACCTGACTGGCGGCGATGCGGTCGACGCCCCATTGCCGCAGCATCTCGTTCGTGAGGTAGCTCTCGCGCAGCATCGCGAGGGCGATCTCATGCGCGGATGTGGGCAGGTGTGCGGGTAGCCCGGCGATCCAGCGGCGAACTTCGGGATTGAGGAGTTCGGAGCGGGCCATGGTAACCACGAAGCTGGAGATGGAGCTTCGGAAGTTCGGTCGCGGTAGACCTCGGCGTCGGGCCACGGCGAGCATCGCGGGGATGCCCGACGATCTGTTCTCGGCGACGAGTTCGTTCGACGAGGGGAGGTAGGTGTCCGCGAGCAGACTCGCCAGGACGGCGTTCCGCGAGGACGAGATGCCTTCCTCACCGAGTTCGTCGACGACAACCCCTCCATACAGGCCACCTGGGCTGCGGATGACAAGGCGGTCGGGAAACAGCTCGACCTGCACCTGGGTGCCTCTCGTCACGGGGCTGTAATCGCGGTGAAGCAGGGCATTGACGACCGCCTCGCGGACAGCTTCGAGTGGGTACTCGACCTCGTCTACGCGTCCCCCGTGATTGCTGATGACTGCACGGACCGCGAGATTGCGGCGAAGTGTGGAGAGGGTGGTCTCAACCATCTCGGGGATGGAACCCCGGACCGTCTGGTTGTCGAGGAACCTGACGCCGGAGGCCGGATCCGGGCCGTGCACGACCACCGATACCATCAGCTGGGGAAAGTGCTGTTGCGGGAATTGCCCGTAGGCCAGAAGCCCAGCGAGTGTCAACGCCGATCCGCTGGCGGGCCCCGCCGTTATGCCGAGCCGGTAAAGGACGGTGGCGTCGTCGGACTGCGCGAGTTTCGGGTAGCCAGTCCGCATCCTGCGCAGGGTGCGGCGTACGGCCTCGTCATCCAGGTCGTCCGCAGAGGTCCCTTCAACGGGTTCGCGATCGTACAGGGGTTGGGTCCTGGCGGACGTGACCATCGCGATCTCCGCCTGGGTCATGTGGCGGTCGCCGTCGCCCCCGCGCAGGTACGAGCCCCCGGAGATGCCTTGCGCGGTGACGTAGACCGGACGTTGGTCCGCCGATGCGGGTGGCACCTCGGCAACCACCAGCCGGCGACCGTCGACCTCGACGATCTCAGTGCTGATCCGTAGTGGAGGTGTGAGGTCGTCTCGTGACATCTGCACCAGAGCGTTCCGCAGTCCGACAGGATCGGTCAGGTCGATGAGGCTGAACCCACCTTGTTCGTCGATGCCGAGCAGGATCGTCCCGCCGTCGGTGTTCGCGAAAGCGGAAAGCGTTTCGCGAACGGATTTCGGCAGCCCCTCGGCGGCCCGCTTCGCTTCGACCCCCGAAGGCTCCCCGCCCATCCGGCGCAGGGTTGCGAGCATCTCGATCACGTCGTCTGCAATCACAGCAGCTATGACATCACCAAACTTCACACGTGGCAAGTGATGTGTGAAGTAAGTGTTAAGCTTGCCGCGCCCGGACCAGGGTCACGGCGGAATCGACGCCTGACTCCAGGTCCCCCGGGGGTCGCAGGGCGAGCGAGCAATCCACCTCGCGACCTGTGGCGAGGCCTGTGTGGACGATCTACCCACCCCGGCAGCAGCGGCTGCGATCGACGACGAGCAGATCCTGCGTCGGGCCCGGGAGATCGCTGACTGTGTACGCGACGGGGGCGTCCGGGAGCTGCCGCTTGACCCCCTCGGCTGGCGCGGCGGCCTCTACTACGGAGTACGCAACCAGCAGCGCTTGACCGTGGGCGTACGGGTGCCATGGTGGTCGGGGCCGCATGACGTTGGCGTCGTTGCCTCGCATCTGGGTCGGCTGGGTGCGCCGGGCATGTCGGTTCGCACGCTCGCGCAGCTTCAGGTGCCGTACTACGCGGCGGCGGCGACACCGGTGCGGGAACACGCGACGACCTGCCTCGGTTTGGGCCTGAGCACGACTGCAGAGCATGTGGTGGCGCTGCTGGAGGTCGTCCGGGAAGTCCTGCGCACGCTTGATCTGCCCGCCTCGCGTATGCCGTTCCTACGGGCGAGCGCGGGGCTCCACGAGGCAATTCACCCGTCATCCGGCCCCTTCGATCAGCCAGCGAGCGATCCGACCCCGGTCACAAGGCCGCCAGCGGTCGCGGTAGTGGGTCGACTGCCGGAACAGACCGTGACCGAGATGCGAGCACTTGTTCACGCGGCCGGCGCAACTCGAAGGTCGATCACGCCGATGAGCTGCCCGGCGCGGCGACGCGGTAGGCGGTTGTTCGGCGTTGTGCGAGATTGATTGATTGGCGCCATCACCAGCGGCGATCAACTTCGCTGTTCCGTAGAAGTGGACGGCGGGACGACTCTCAACCAACCCCGTCCCAGAGGAGTGGAAGTCATGATGCTGCGCAAGGCGTTCGGAGCGCTGGTGGCGTTGCTGACCTTCGGCACGGTGCTGGTCGTCACGGCGGCCCCGTCGCAGGCGGCGGTGGCCTGCTCGGGCACGGTCACCTACAGCTACGCGTACCCGCCGAGCAACCCCGTTGCCGAGCTGGTCATCTACTACAACAGCACCAACGGCGGCACGAACAGCGCCTGCATGTACCACCGCGGCGCGGCGTACGGCTCCTCGGCGCGGACCTCCGTGCAGATCGCCCGGTGCGCGGAGACCTCCGGCACCGGATCGTGCACCACCACCGCGGTCTCCAGCGAGGACAACGCCGACTACCTGTACTACGCCGGGCCGCGCGGAGTGACCGGCACGGCGAACAACTGCGTCGACGCGTACGGCGAGATGGACTGGGCCGGCACCACCTACTGGATCCACTCCGGTCGCCAGGGCTGCTGAGTTCGGTGACGCCTGACCGGTGGCCCGGTGGGATCCGTCCCGCCGGGCCACCGGTGGTAGCCGTCCGCGTACGCCCCCGTCAGGGGTAGAGGCAGGCGGTACGGCGGGCGGCGAGCCTCTGGTCGGCGGCGAGCGGCAGGGACTCGACGGTGCTGGAGCCGTCGGGACGGGCCACCCGCACGTCGAGTACGTCGGTCGGCGCGCCACCGCCGAGACAGGCGACCGCGGCCACCGGGATCTCGGCAGTGGATCCGGGTTGCACGGACAGGCGGTCGAGCTTCCAGACGAGGTCGAACGGCGGGGCGGCCAAACCGGTCATTCCGATTTGGTGCCAGCGGCGCTCCGTCGGCAGCGCGGGGTCGTCCGCGTAGTAGGCGGCAAAGCCGACGATCTCCACGTGCGTGCCGGTCGCGCTCAGCCGCCACCCACCCGGGCCGGTCACATCGGGGGCGATCGCGAGGGCGATCGCGGCCGGCCCGGGTCGGTCGCCCCGGCAGCGGGACGGTTCCAGGCCCGTGGGCGGGTTGCCGTGCACCACCCCAGAGGCGATCAGCCCACCGTCGGCCAGGGTGAACCAGCGGATGTCGGGGGTCTGGGAGGTGGAGTCGGCGATCCGCTCACCCAGGCAGTAGCCGGTGAGCCCGACCACGCAGCCGGGCGGAATGGTGTAGAGGATGCCCTGGTCGCGGCGGGGCTCGCTCCGGGCATGCACGCCACTGCCGTACGTGACGGCGGTGAAGGCGGCGTCCGTGGTGGTCGCCGGGCAGGCTGTGGTGGTCGTCGTGCCAGCGGCCGCCGTCGCCCCCTCGGCCGCCCATTTCAGCTGGGTCATCGGCACCACGGCGGCCGTACCGGCGAGACCGGCGACCGCCACCGCCGCCACCGCCAGTCGCCGTCGGAGTTTCCGGTGTCGCGGGGGGCTCGCGGGCCGGTCGTGGGTCGGTCCGGCTGCGCCGCTGGTGCCGGTTGGCTCACCCGTAGCCGGGGCGGGTGGATCCCCGGCAGTCCCAGTGGATGGTGCCTCTGCGAGGGGCGTGGCGATCGGTTCCGCCGGCGTCAAGTCGGGTGCTTCTGCCCTCGCCGGGTCGGCTGGTGCGCTGGCCGAACTGGCGGGCCGCAGCTCCTCGTCCAGTTCGAGCCAACGCTGCCTCCATTGGGCGGTGTCCCCGCCGCAGGCCCCGACGTACGCGAGCAGCACGTCGAGGCTGGGTTGCCGGATTCCGCTGGCAGCGGCGGAGAGGGTCGAGGCGCTGTAGCCGGCGACCTCGGCCAATCGCCGGTAGGTGGGATTGCCGGCATCGACACGTAACTTTCGTAGCTCATGGGCGAAGGACGACAACGGTCCAGCGGTCGGATCTACGGGCCGCTCGTGCCGAGCCATGCCGCTCCCTTGTCTCGGTAGCGCCCTGGGGCGGGGTGCCGCAGCACAGGGCTCATGTTCCCTGAAAAGTCAGCCAAAGTAGGGAATCATATTGAATTCCTCGACCGGCAGACGACGGCCACCAGTGTGCGGGGTGGCCTGGGACCGGCAGTGCGCGCTCAGCCGTTGAACGTCGCCGGATGACCTGTGGACCGACGACACCTGGGTCATCGACTCGACGCCGGTCGAGTGCGGCCGGTCCAGGCCGACGGTGAAACGCTCTGATCTGGCGGGGTGGGCCGGATACGGGTACTGCGCCTCGCACTCGCGGTTCTTCTGGAAGCTGCGGCTGCGACTGATCTGCACCCCGGCCGGCTTGCCGATCACCTGGGCCCTGGCGACACCGAAGGCCGACGAACGTCAGGTCCTCACGGCTGTCCTTGACCACGACCCCGACCTCCTCACCGAACGTCCAGGCTGGCTGATCATCGCGGACAAGGGATACGTGTCCGCGGAGCTGGACCGATGGCTGGCCGAGCGTGGGGTGCGGTTATTGACCCGTAAGGCAAATAGTTGATGGTCAGGAGGCGGCGTAGCGGACTTCGGGCTTGCGGAACAAGGATTTC
>NZ_JBNCKT010000044.1:0-42755 GCF_049841675.1 Micromonospora sp. DT4 | reverse complement strand
CGATGTCGCTGGGGGAATCTCCGACGAAGACACAGCCGGCCGGGTCCGCGCGGAGTTCCCGGATGGCGTCCAGGACTAGCTAGGCCGGCCCACCTGTGATCCACACCACCTGGCTAGTCAGGATGGTCAGGTGAGATCAGGAGGTTGAGCAATGGCTCTGCGTGGCGGTACGAGGTTCGCCGTGCGTTGTGAGGACGCGTTCCCGGGGGAGCGCGTTGGTGCCCGAGTCGCTGGGCGAGGTGGAGGACTACGACGAGAAGACGGCGGGTTCTTCTGGCGGGCCGTCGCCGCCGACGGCGAGGCGACGGCGTTCACCGCCGAGGCGGGCGGGCGGTCAACGGCAGCGCGGCCCCGTGGCTGGCGCTGGTCGGCACCGGGCCGGGCGGTGGGGCGTACACCCTGGTCTTCGCGGGCCTCGGGCCGGGCGACCGGTGGTTCGTGCGGACCGCGATGTACCCGGGTGTCTGCGTGGCGTTCGCGTTCGACGAACCGGCGGCCGTGCCCGCCGGCAGCACGCGCGACGGCCGCTACCAGGTGTGGATCTGCGACGGCGCGCTGGACCCCGACCGGTGCGCGACCCTCGCCAACGATCGTCGATCATGAGGTTGTTGTCACGACACGCCGGGCGCGGTGACGCTAACTTCATGATCGACGGGGCGGGGCAGCACGGGGCGGGGCAGCACGGGGCGGGGCAGCACGGGGCGGGGCAGCACGGGGCGGGGCAGCACGGGGCGGGGCGGCGGCGGGCGGGGCGGCGGCGGTCATTCGGACGGACTTGACGATCGCCGGGATGGAGCCGATCAGCAGGACCAGGCCCCAGATGATCGCGATCACGGCGAAGACGAGCGCGCCGATGTCGTCGAGGATGCTCACCACGATGACCGGGACGAGCCGGTGCAGGAACTCCAGCACGACGGTGCAGAGTCCGGTGGTCAGCGCCAGCAGCACCAGGCCCTTGTTCTGCGCGAACCGGGGCTGGGCGAGCAGCAGCAACACCGCCCAGACCAGCTTCAGCAGCAGCGCCAGCCCCAGCAGCAGGCTCGCCTCGCCCACCGGGAAGAAGCCCCACAGGGCGAGGTACGCCAGGGTGCCGAACGGCACGGCCAGGAACAGCGACACCATGATGGTCAGCTCCACGAACGCGATGATCAGCAGGACGAGCGAGCCCAGGATGAGCAGGATCGAGAAGATCAGCGTCGCGACGCCCTGGATCCTGCCCTGCACCCGTTCGGGCACCACCAGGCTCAGGCAGAACAGGCCGGTGGTCCACACCGCCACCGCGTCGATCAGCGCCAGGTAGCTGGTGCCCCGTCCGGACGGTTCGCTGACGCCCGCGGCGTCCACCTCCACGCCGAGGTTCGCCGCGCCGGACAGCAGCGCGCCGGTGGCGTCGCCGCCTCCGGTGAGCAGCGACGAGCCCACCTCGACGAGGAGCACCAGCGTGATCGCGACCAACGCGAGCAACAGGAAGGGCTTGCGCAGGTCACCCATGGCGAGGCTCCTCGCGGTCGTGGCGCGCGGCCGGCACACCACCAGGGGCGGCCGGTGGACCTGTCAGTCGGCGGCGACGGTGACCGTGCATCCGACACCTCCCGGGCAGCCCAGCAGCACGGTGGTCGCGCTGTCGACGGCGATCCGGGCGACGGCCTCGCCGCCGTCGTCCGGCTCGACCTCCGAGCGCACAATGAGATCGGCGTCGCCGGGCGCCGGCGCGCTCACCACGAACGGGCGTGCGCTGCGCAGCACCAACGTCCGGAGTTCACCCGGGTCGGCGACCCGCACCGCGCAGCCGCCGACGAAGGTGAGCACGTCGCCGGTACGGTCACAGTCGGCCCGCACGGTCGCCGGGTCGATCGTGCTGCTCGCGCCGGCCAGGCGACCCAACCGCTCCACGATCCCCGGCCGATCGTCCGCGCGGCCCTGGTTGCCGCCACCGACGCCGACGGCGAGCGCGAAGAACGCCACCAGCAGCACCGCCAGCGTCACCAACACGGCCTTCTGCCGACCGCTCATCGCTGCGCGACCGCCCCGGTGACCTCGGTGAAGCGGATCTGGTCCACGCCGGCGAAGTACCTGTCGAAGCCCTGTGTCTTACCGACGGCGACCAGGGTGAGCGTGTGTCGGCCGGGGCCCAGCCGGACGGTGCCCACATCGGTGAAGTCCTGCAGGACGACCTTCGGCGTGAAACCGAAGAAGGTGCCGCCGAGCTGCACACCGTCGACCTGCCAGATGGTGTTGGCGTAGTCGAAGCTCGTGGTGCGCCTGGTCGAGAAGCGCCAGACCGCGTCGGCGGGCAACTCGACGGTGACGCTCACCCGGTCGCCGGGCGCCAGGCCGGTGAAGAACAGTTGCGCGTCGCCCGACCAGGTCACGTCGCAGCAGTTCGGCTGCGCCCCGACCGCCGCGGCGGTCTTCGCCGGGGACTCCACCCGAGCGCCGTCGACCAGGCCTTCCGCCTCCGCCGTCACGACCCGTGGCGCGCCGGGCGTCGGTGTGCCATCGGGGCGGGTCAGCAGGTAGCCGACCACTCCGGCGACCACGAGCACCAGCGCCGCCGCGGCCGCGATCCACGGCCACGGCGTCCGCTTCGGCGCGGCGACCGCCCGGACCTCGTACGTCACCCGGCCGCTGGAGCGGGAACTCTCCTCGGGCGCGGTGTTCGCCGAGTACGCGAACCCGGTCATGTCGTAGCGGCGGGGCGCGGTGCCAGCCGGCACGGCGAGGCGGACCAGGAACGAGACCGAACCCTGCCCGGGCACCACCCGCTGCGGCTCGGTGACGGTGAACCAGGCCCGCTGGTTGCCCTCGCCGGGCGCCACGTCGAACACGACGGTGTCCGGCGCGAGACCCGGGTTGGAGACGGTGAAGGTCAGCTCGCCGTGGTTGGCGGCGTCCAGGGTGAACTGTGACGCGGCGGCGACGACGGCCCATTCGGTGGTCATGACGGCTCCTTAAGCGGACGGTGCCGCGGTCGGCTGATCCGGTGGCCGCGAGGCGACGACGACCTCGGCGGTGACCGCCGCGGGTTTCTCCGCCTCGACGATGCGGGTGATCACGGCGAGTTGGTCGGCGGCGACCGCCGGCACCCGCACCACGATGTGAAAGGGCCTCTCGTCGGGCTCGTCGATGGCGAAGCCGCTCACCCCGGTGGCCACCTCGAGGGCCCGTCGCATCCCGTACGGGGTGCCGCGCCAGCGGGCCAACAGCGCGCCGTGGGCCACCAGGTCACGCAGCCGCCCGACCGGCAGGGGCAGCGGCGCGTCCGGTCGGTGCGACGCCACCACGTGGTCCATCGCCACCCAGCGGGTCAGGCGTACGACCATGTCGTCGGGCGCCCGGTACGGGTCGAACAGGGCGTCCACCTCGGCGAGGATCGCCTCGTCCGGAGCGTGCAGCCCCTCCATCACGTCCAGCAGCGCCCAGAGCACGCTGCCCGGCATGCACGCCCGCTGGTACGCGGCGGGCAGCAGCCGCTCAATCGCCGAGCGTCGCATCCTGGCGCACCACCTCGATGTCGTGCTCGCCGGAGCAGAGCAGCCACGTGTCCGGGACCGTCACCACGTCGGCGGTGGCCTGGTTGGCGCTGGCGGTCCAGGTGACCGCGTCGGCGCTGCGGTACACGCCGCGCTCACCGCAGGCCAGCACCAGCCGGTCCGCCGTCGGGCCACCCCCGCCGGAGGTCGTCGCAGGACCGCTCGCGGCGACCGCCGTCGGGCCGCTCACGGCGACGGCGTCCACCGGCACGAACCGGGTCCGGTCGCGCAGCGGTAGCCCGCAGTTGACCGACACCGGCTGCCACTGCGGCTGGGCGGCCAGGGTGTCCAGCCGCAGCACACCGCCGCTCTGCGTGGCGGCCACCGCCTGCTGCCCGGCGAACGCGAGATCGCGGCACGTGCCGCCGAGCCAGCCGGCCTGCACCGACTGCCACTGGACGTCCGACTCGAACAGTCGGGTGCGGTGACAGCCCTGGCCGGGTTTCTTCGGGTCCGGCTCGCCCGCGCCGCTCCACAGCAGCGTGGCCGGGCCGTCGTACTGCACGGCGAGGACCCGGTTGTCCACGTTGGAGAGCCCGACGTGCGTGAAGCTGCCGGGCCGGCCGCCGGCCGTCGACAGGTACACCCCGAAGCCGGCCTGCGCCGCGACCGCCACACCCGGCGCGCCGCGCTCGGAGACGAAGGCGCGTACGGCGTAGAAGCCTCGGTCGGCGTCGGACGCATCGACGAGGATCTGCAGCGGGACCGCGCCGGGCAGCAGCGACACCTCGTACAGCCCGGTGTCGGTCGCCACCAGCAGCGCGCCCGCGCCGTCGCGGTCCAACCACGCCACGTCGGAGATGCGCGAGTCCAGGTCGGTCAGCAGCGACCACGTCTCACCGAGGTCGGTGCTCAGGTGCACCCGGGAGCCGCCCGAGGCGCGCAGCGTCACCACGGCCACCGAGCCGGGACGCGCGACGATGCCCGGCCGCACCGGGGCGGGGGCGGGCGCCACCCGCAGCACCGTCTCGTCGTCGAACCGGCCGGCCGGTTCCCAGCCCGAGCCCGCGTTGCTGGAGCGGAACAGCACCGGGCCGCGGCCGGCGTACCAGGTGCGCGGCTGGTACGCATCGACCGCGAGGGCGCGGACCTCGGCGTCGGGCGCCTCGTCGACCACGAACCGCACCGACTCGACGTACCGGACGCCCGGCTCGGCGTGCTCCAACAGCCGGTACACGTTGGACGCCCGCAGCGGCTCGCCGAACGGCCATCCGGTCGGGTTCAGCGCGGTGGGCAGCGGGCTGAGCGTCTGGTGCAGCCGGTCGTGGATGCGCCGCCGGACCGCGTCCACGTCCTCCTCGCGTCGTACCACCACGCGGGCCCGTACCGACACCGCCTTGAACCGCGCCCAACTGGCCCGCGAGCGGATGCCGACCATGCGGCGCTGCTCCAGGTCCGTCTCGACGCGGTGGCGGGCCTCGGGCACCTCGTGCTCGCGCAGCACCGTCACCGACAGTCGACCACCCGGGCGGGCCGCCGGCGGCACGTACGGCACCAGCACCACCTCGACCTCACCCGGGCGGGCGAAGCTGTAGACGGCCGAGCGGGTGAACGCACGGGCCCGCGCCACCGCGCCGGAGCTGGTGGCGAGCACCTCGAAGTCGCGGGCGGTGACCGCGCGCTGCTGGGCGAAGAACTCGTATGGGCCGCGCAGCAGCACCGACTCCAACGCCTCCGTCTCCCGACCGCCGGCCGCGGGCGCGGGGTTGTCGACGCGTACCCCGGGTAGTGGATCGCGCAGGTTGGTCAGCGTGCCGGCGGCGACGTTGCCGGCCGGACCGCCGCCGGCCCGGTACCAGAGCCGGACCTGCCGCCCGGCCGGCGGCACGGCCGCCACCGGCGTCGGCCCGGCCGGCCCGCCGACGGGCGGTCGCAGGTCCAGCGCCGGGGCGAAGGTGACGGTGCCCGAGCAGCGGTCGACCAGGTACGCCTTGGCCTGCGGGCCGAGCCCGGCGAAGCTGTCCACCGGCTGCCAGATCTCGAACGTGCGGCCCCCGTGCTCGCGGGCCGCCGCCCCCAACTCCACCGAGCCGGTCGGCACCTCCACCCCGAGCAGCAGGTCCAGCGACTCGCCGGTGTGGGCGAGGGGGGCGCGGGCCGCGCGCAGCACCTGGCCCGGCTGGCCGGTGCCGACGCCCAGCAGCTCCGCGTCGACGGGCTCGCAGTGGTGCAGGCGGACGGTCACCGAGGACTCTCCGGCCGGCAGCAGCGCCGGCTCGGTCGTGACGAACACGACGGGCCGGGGATCGGCGCCGCGCGCCGCCGCGACCCGCAGGCCGGCCGGTATCCGCACCGCGCCGCGGTCGGTGCCGCTCCTGGTGAACACGACGTCCGCCCAGGCCGCGGTGGGTGCGTGCCGCGCCACCCCGAGCAGGTTCAGGAACTGCACGTACGCCTTCTCCGGCAACTGGTTCAGTCGGTAGATCATCACCTCGGTCAGGTGCGCGAACGCCTCCACCAGCGCCATGCCCGGGTCGTGCGCCGACAGGTCGGTCCAGGCGGGGCAGGACTGGCGAATCCGCTCGCGGGCCTCGGTGACGAGGTCGAGGAATCCCCGGTCGTCCAGGTGCGGCACGGGCAGCGTCATGACGATTCTCCCGGTTCATCGTCGGCGGGGAGCAGGTCCACGGAGAACACCAACTGACCGGGCGTCAGGCTGGCCCGCACCCGGTAGTCCAGCCGGATCACCAGCCGCCACTCCTCGTCCGGGTCCGGCCCGGCATCGGTGTCGATGACCTCGACGCGGGGCTCCCAGCGGGCGATGGCCTGTCGGACGTAGTGGATCGCCAGCCCGGCGGTGGTGTCGTCGTTGGGCGCGAAGATCAGCCGGTGCAGCCGGGAGCCGTACCCGGGTCGCATCAGCCGCTCGCCCGGCGTCGTCGACAACAACAGGAACAGCGCCTGTCGTACGCTCTCGTCGCCCTCGGTCATGGCCAGGCCCCCGGCCGCGGTGAGCGCCAACCCGCCGCCACGGCCGGCGTCGAAACCGGCGCCGACGAAACGGAACGCCCTCACCGGTCCGCCCCCAGGAACCGCTGCCGGGGATCGCGGACGGTGTGGTGGACCGCGCCCGGCGGTGTGCCGTCGGTGAATCCCTCCAGGTGTGCGAGCACCAGCCGGTGCCCGTCGACGCGCAGCCAGTCGCTGTAGCCGACCCGGACGGACAGCGTCTTCGCGCACGGCTTGATGGTCGGGCCGTAGTTCGGACAGGCGACGATTTTGCGTCCCTCCGGGTCGTCGTCCACCAGCACCGGCGCGGCGGTGACGGTCACCCAGCGCTGCGAGGGCTGGTTCTCGACCCGGCCGTCGTGGTCGCAGGTGATCACGGAGTCGCGGTGGATCCAACGCATCAGCCGCCTCCTTCATGGTGGGCGCGGGCGAGCGAACGGGCCTGCTGCGCCGCGGTGGTCGGGTCCTCGGTCGCCTCGGCGTGCAGGAAGTCCACGCTGCGGGCGCGGACCACCATGGCCCGGCCCGGCGCGGAGATGACCAGGTCGGTCGCCGCGTGCAGGGTGGCCAGGTCGGGGGTGAGCTCCAGCCAACTACCGCCCTCGGTGCCGAGCCGCAGGCTGCGCTGGACGTCGTCCATGACGATCGACTGCCCGCCGGCCGTGCGCAGCGTCCAGCGCCGGGCCCGGCCGTCGTCGATGCCCGCGTCGTACGGCTCGACGGCGCCGAACAGCGAACCCAGCACGATGCCGGCGGCCGGCTCGCCGCCGGGCAGCACCACCAGCACGGTGTCGTCCGGATCGGGGAGCGCCACCAGCCCCTTGCCGCGCCCCGCGCCGGGGCACAGCACCCCGAGCCAGCCGGCGTCCAGGTCCCCGTACGCCGGCAGGGTCAGCCGTACCCGGCCCAGCCCGTCCGGGTCCGCCACGTCGGTCACGGTACCGAGGGTCACGACCGCGCCGCCGGCCGCCGTGGGCGCCGCAGTCGGTGGCACGGTCGAGAACCGGGTCAGGTGCCCGTCGCCGTCCACGGTGTGCACCGCCTCGGTCAGCACGTACGCGCCCGCGAGGGGGCCGGGCACACCCGCCAGGTCGATCCGCCGGCCTGGCCGCAGCGCCGGATCACCCTCGGCCACCCCCTCGGCGGTGGCCAGCGCGGCAGCGCGCAGGTCCAGTCGCGCCTGGGCCAGCGCCGCCAACTCGTCGTCACTGCGCCCCGGCTGGTCGACGGCGGTGCGCACCCCGTCGGCCCCCACGTCGGCCGGGTCCGGACGGTCACCGGCCGGCCGACCGCAGCGCGCCTCGTCGGCCCGCTGGCTGATCGGCTCGGCCCGCTGCGGATGCCACCCCAGGGCGGTGCTCGGGCCGCTGGCCTGGTCCGCGTTCGTGGACAGCAGCAGGGTGTGCACACCCGCGCCGAGGGTCAGCGCGACCGGCTCGCCGTAGCCGGCGAGGGTGACCAGTCGTACGCCGTCGCCGTCGGCGGCCAGGTGCAGTCCGGCCCGCCCGGCGACCTCGCACAGCAGCTCCAGGTCGCTGTGCCGGTGCTGCACCAGCCGTTCCAGCCGGGGCCCGTCGTCCTCGGCCGTCACGGTCAGCCCCACCTCGCCGCACAGGTCCCGGGCCAGCTCAGCCGCCGTCACCGAGGTGAAGACCCGCAGGTCCTGCCGCTTGCGCAGCCGGTGCAACGCGTCGTACGCCCGCAGCCGCAGCATGGCCGCCCCGTCGGCGGCGTACTGGACCTCCACGCAGGTGACCTCGCCGACGAACAGCGCGTCGGGATGGTCCGCGAGCCGTACGTCGAGGGTCGTGCCGGGGCGCACGGCGGGGTCGAGGGCCGCGGTGCCGGCGGCGGTGGCGAGCACCAGTTCGGCCTGGGTGGGCTGGTCGAGCCGGGCGGCCACCCGCAGCGAGCGAATCCGCTGGCGGGACGTGTTGTCCAGCTCGACGCCGTCCAGCAGGACGGTCAGCGCACGGGGCGCGACGCTGGTCACGGCGTACCCCCCGCGCCCGGGCTGGTGCTGCTCGGTGCGGCGGGCGTCGTGCCCGTCGACGCGGCCCAGCTCGCGGCGGCGGTGGCGACCGAGGCGCCCCAGCTCGCGGCGGCGTCCACGAACGACCCACCGCCCACCGCCCGCGCCATCGAGCCGAGCGTCGACCCGGGCCCGGGGTCGGCGGTGGGAACCGCGAGGGTCGTACCGGCCGGCACCGCGAGCGGATCGGTGATCCTGTTGTGTTCGGCCAGCAGCCGCCACCGCAGCGGCGACCCGAGCGCGTCGTTCGCCAGCAGGTCGAAGCGCACACCGGAGTGGCCCGGTTCGGCGGCGCCGTCGCCCGCGGCGACCACGGCGCTACCCGGTGCGGCGGCCGGCGTGCTCGCCGCGGCCAGCTCCTCGGCGAACCCGGCCTGCGCCTGGTCGGCCGTCTCGGCGGCCCGCACCAGCTTCAGCCGCAGCCAGGAGCGTCGCGGTGAGCCCGTACCGGTGAACGCGTCGAACCGTTCGGCGACCGCGACGATCACGCCCGGCACGTTCCAGGTCTTGCCCCAGACCAGCCGGATCAGCGGCGGACGCAGCCAGCCGTGCTCGGCGGTGGAGTTCTCCGCGAGCATCCACAGCGGCCTGGTGAGCATCCGTACGTCGGTGGGACGGACCTGCGCCTGGACGAAGTCGACGTCGAAGAGCAGATCCAGCACCAGCTCCGTACGGCCGCCGCCGGTGAAGACCAGTGGGTCGTCGGCCAGTCCGGGGCCGGTGAGCTGCGCGCCGCCCGCACCCCGATGGCGTACGCCGGCGAGCCGGGTCACCTGGACGGTCTCCGGGTTGAGCAGGCAGTCCACCCGTTCCCCGGTGGAGTCGATGAGGAAGGCCACACGTTCCATCAGCCGCCCGCCTGTTCCCGGTCGAGCCGGCGCTCGTGCCCGGCGTCCAGCGCCGCGCCGGGCACCGTCCACAGCGGTCCGTCATCCGGCAGAGCCGGCCACGGGTCCACCCCGGGTGCGACGGCGGCCGAGGGGAACGCCGCGCTCACCGGCCACCGCCCGCTGCTGACGACCTCGACCGGGCCCGTCCCGTTCCCCGATCGAAGTTCCCGCCGCCGCACCTCGCCGCCGCGCGGCAGGCCGCCGTACGGGTTCCGGGGGTCGTGTGGGGTGCTGGTGTGCTGGTCGTGCTGCGGCGCGGCGTGCTGGTCGTGCTGCGGTTCGCCCCTCGCCGGCTCCCGATACCGGCCGGGTCGGTGCCGGCTGGCGTGGAGCTCGGGAAACCGGGTGGCGTGCTGCGGGGAGTGCCCGCCGGCGGGCTGCTCGGGGAGCCCGCCCGGCCGACCCGGTTCGCCCGGCAGACTGGGCCAGTACGCCCCGTCGCCGCGTCCGGAACACCTCGACTCGTCCACAGTGGATTTTGGAGGAGGAGCGCCCCGGGAAGGGCTGGATTCGTCCAGGATCCCGCTGGGCGGGACGGGCGCAGCGGTCCGTTCACCTCGGCCTGGGGCGCAGACGGGGGCGGACGTGGCGGCTCGACGAGCGGTGGCAGGCCGTCCGGGGACGGAAGCGCGTCGCGGGCCCCCGGAGCGCCCGGCGTCGCCCACGTCCAGGGGACGGTATCCGCCCCCACCGCCGCCGGAGCGGGCCGACCCGGTCGCCGACCCCGCGCCGCCGGAGCGGGCCGACCCCGCGCCGCCGGAGCGGGCCGACCCCGCGCCGCCCGGGGTCGCGGGCCGGATGACCGGGGGCCGTCGGTCGCCCTCCGGTTTCCCGGGGCCGCCGGCCTCGGGCTCGTGCCGAACATGATCACGACCACCACCGGGCGGCCCGGCGGCCGGGCGCGGGTCGCCCGTGCCGGTTGGGTCGTCGGACCGGCCGTGAGCGGCGGCAGCCCGCCCGCCGGTCCGGTCGGTGCTGGGCCGGGACGTCTCTGCGACCGGTCCGCCGGAGCGGTCCCACCGCAGGGGAGTCATGGCCTGCGGGAACTGGTCGTGCGTCGGCACCGCAACGTCCACGCCGAGGTCCAGCTCGCGGAGCAGGCCGGGGGCGTGCGCGGCGACCAGGTCGAGCCAGTGCTGAGGTGGCTCCCCGAAGCGACGCGGCACGTCCGCCGGCCGTTCCGGGGGGAGGCCGGTGGGCTCGACGCGTCCTGCGAGGCGCTGCACCGCGCCGGCCGCCGAGCGGAGGCGACCGGCCAGCCAGCTACGCGGGCGTCGGCGCGGCGGCACCGCCGGCCTCCAGTTCGAGGCCCTCGTAGCGCAGCGTCAGCGACGCGATGGCGATCTCGTGGCCGACCGTGTTGAGGTGCGCACCGCGCCACCGGGTGGGCCACGCGTCGATCAGGTTCCAGCGCAGCACCTCGGCGGTGCCCACCGAGTCGAGCAGCACCACCGACACGTTGCGGCGGTTGAGGGTGCCCCTGGCGGTGGCGTTCACCCAGTCCCACAGCTCACGGGACGCGGTGAGACCGAAGTGCAGTGTGACCGGCTCGTATTCGGCCTGGCCGGGGACCATCCGCGTCGGCCCGGGGCCGTGCTCCCGGTACGGCTGCCCGGGGATGTTCACCTCCAGTCCGCTCATCTCGGTGAAGTGGCCGTTGGCGACGCCGTTGATGAGCAACCGGAAGTTGTACGCCCGGTACGGGTCGACCGGCGCCCCGGGCTGCGGGGTGGCGGGGGTGGTCATGTCAGCCTCCGATCGTCTCGGTCTCGGTGCCGCCGGCCCACTGGCTGAGCTTGAACACCACGAATTCGGCGGGCTTGACGACGGCGATGCCGATGTGGGCGATCACCATGCCGGCGTCGCGCACGTCCGGCGGGTTGGTCTCCTCGTCGCACTTGACGAAGAACGCCTCCTCGGGGCTGCGCCCGAGCAACGCGCCGTCGCGCCACACCCGGGTCAGGAACGCCCCGATGTCGCGCCGGATCGAGCGCCAGAGGGTGAAGTCGTTCGGCTCGAAGACCATCCACCGGGTGCCGTTGGCGATGGCCTGTTCGATGGCGATGCTGAGCCGCCGTACGTTGAGGTAGCGCCATTCGCTGGCCTCGGCGGCGAGCGTACGGGCGCCCCAGACGCGGATGCCCTCACCGGCGAAGTAGCGGATCACGTTGACGCCCTTGGGGTTGAGCACGTCGTGCTCCGGGCGGGTGACCCGGTAGCCCAGGTCGACGGCTCCACGGACCGGCTCGTTGGCTGGTGCCTTGTGCACGCCGCGCAGCGCGTCGGTGCGGGCCCAGACGCCGGCCAGGTGCCCGCTCGGCGGGGTGAGTTCCAGCTCCCCGCTGATCGGGTCGCGGACCTCCAGCCACGGGTAGTAGAACGCCGCGAACTCGGACTGCCGGGGCCGGTACGCGGGTCCGTCGCCGCCGCCGGCTCCGGCGGAGCCGCCGCCGGACCCGCCGGACCCGCCGGAGCCGCCAGCGGACCCGCCCGCGCCGCTGCCGCCCGTACCCTCGGCGGGTTTCGGGGGTTTTCCGGACGACGGGGTGGCGACCCGGGTCAGCGCGGAGATGTCGTCGATGTCCGGGGCCGGGTCGCAGATCGCCACCATGGTGCGGGTCCGCTCGGCCATGCTGAGCAGCGCCTCGTGGGACACCGGGTCGTGGAAGCCCGGAGCGGCGATGATGGAGATCTCGTCGACGGCCTCCAGCAGTTGCAGGCCGCCGCGTCGCTGCCCGGTGCCGGTGATCGCGCCGCCCTCGCCGACGTTGACCACCCAGCAGCGTGCGCCGCCGTTGTCCAGGAAACCGAAGACGGCCCGCGCGAGCGGGGTGCTCTCGACCTCGTCGCCGTCGGCGAAGAGCCGCAGGAACTCGGACCAGTTGTTGACCGGTACGGCCTTGCCCAGGTGGGCACCGCGGTTCGGAGCGACGCCGACGAACGCGGCGATGCTGGTGCTCACCGGTCCGATCGGTCGGGCGCCGCTGGGGACCTCCTCGACGTAGATGCCGGGGGAGAAGTAGCTGGGCATCGGTCCTCCTGTGCGGGTGGGCGTCAGTGGGGCGGTGGCGCGCAGACGATGACGATGTCGTCGTCGTCCGCGTCGACGTCGGCGGTGAGCACGAGCCCGCGCCCGCTCAGCCGCAGCCGTACCGGGTGGGGGTGTTCGGGGTCGTGCGGGACCCCGGCGATCAGGAACCGGCCGTCGGGCCCGGTGCGGGTCGCGGACGCCGTGCCGGGCACCTCGACGTGCATGGCGGCGAGGGGCTGGTCCTGCGGACCGACGACCCGGCCGGCGAGCGCGCGCACCGCGACCTGCCGCAACCGCAGCGGTTGCAGGACCGGGGGCGCGGCCGGCGTCGGGTGGTCCACCTGAGCCGGTACGTCGAGCAGCAGCGCCGGGCGGGGCGCGACGCCCAACGCGTTCCACAGCTCCGCCGCGCCGGCGTCCAGCACCACGGGGTAGCTGCCGTCGCGGGTCGCGGCGGCGAGCACCCGGTCCAGGAGGGCGAGCCCGGCCGGCCCGGCCACGCAGAGCAGGTAGCGGACCGTGAACCGGTACGGCTCGCGGACCGCGCCGCTGGACCGGGTCTGCTGGGCCGGGCGCAGATCGAGGGGCCACAGGGTCAGCCCGTCGGCGTCACCAGCGGCGCGGGGCGGGCCGACCGGGACGGGTTCCCCTGCCGCGCCGGTCAGCCATTCGACAAGCGCGGTGGTGGCCGCCTCGATCGGTCCGCGCCCGTCGTCGGTCATCGCGGCGGCGTCCCCTGGATGCGGTACGCGATGGCCTCGTTCCACACGTGCGGGTAGACGCCGATCTCGAAGTAGCGGGTGAAACGGTTGATCGGCGCGTTGGTGTGGTCGTGGTAGAGCAGCCAGATCGGCGCGATCGTGAACAGCACGTAGTTCGCCAGCACCAGCGGGATGTAGAGCGGCCCGAGCAGGCGCGCCTGGAAGATGTGCACGTCCTCGTGGCGTTGGATGCTGGGGCTGGCGCCGGCGCAGACGGTGCCGATGGTGGTGGCGTAGCGCGGCGACACGCCCTCGATCACGCTGACCCGGCCGCTGGCGGACGAAGCGGGCCGGTCCAGCGAGTGCCCGAAAATGAGGTGCGCCGCCAGGTAGATGGCCCCGACCACGGTGTTGAGCAGGCTCCACGTGTGGTCGACGACGAAGAGGAAGATGCCGCGGGCGTCCGGGGCGTACACCCCGGCGGAGGTGACCGCCCACCCGAACACCGCCCCGACCAGCAGGCCCCCGACGGCGCCGACGAGCAGGCCGATCGGGCCGCCGGCCAGGAGGCCGAAGACGGCGCCGACCGCCATCTGGATGACCGCGCTGAGAATGCCGAAGATCATGACGTCACCCCTTCAGACCCAGGAGCGGAAGACGCGGGGCTCACGGCCGCTGGCGACCTGCGTGGGCGTCGCCTGCCGGTTGCCGGGCGGGAACTGGTTGACGCCGAGCGCGGCCGAGAAGATCACCAGCGCGTTGAAGAACGCGATGATCCACTTCTCGGCGCCGACGTCGTCGGCGAACGCCGCCGTCACGTAGGACAGCAGCAGCGCGATCGCGATGGCGATCCACTTGCGGAGCTTGTCGCCGCTCGGGCCGATCAGCCCGCCGATGACGTTGGTGGCCAGCAGGGTGGCGGCGCTCGCGCCGGCGAGGCTGCCCAGGGCTGCCCAGGTGAAGAGATCGTTCACGGCGATCCCCCCTTTTCTGCGATGGTGCGACCGGGGATGTGGTGGTGGTGAGGCCGGTGCTCCGATCGAGGAGCACCGACGCCGGTCGCCGTCGTCGCGGGGCGGCCGGGGCCGGGAGGTGGCCGGCGGGGCCGGCCACCGGATGGATCAGCCGGGCCCGGGCGCGCCGGCAGGCGGCCCCGGCGGGGTCGGGCCGGGAGCGGTCGGGTCGGGCGCGGCCGGACCGGGTGCCGCCGACGCCGTCGAGTGACGGCGACGCAGCAGGAGTACGACCACAGCGGTGAGGACGAGCAGCAGGAGTACGCCGCCGCCGACCAGCAGCCACGGAAAACCGTCCGAGTCGGTGTCGGCGGCTGCCGGCGAGGCCGAGGGGCGGGGCGGCGCCTCGGCGACGGCGCGCAGCTCCGCCGGCTTGTCCTGGTTGGAGTCGACCTTCCAGGTGACCGATCGACCGTTGACGCTGCCATTGGTGTCGATCACCCGTCCGGGAAAGGTCACCGAGATCTCGAACGACATCAGCTTGAGGAATGCCTGCTGCTGTTGAGGATTCTGCTGGGTAGCTTTTCCGCCATATTTCTTCGGATCCAGCGGCAACGTGAAACGGTAGAAGTCGCCGTCCCGGACCAGTTTGACGCTCTCGCTGTCGAAGCCCGCCAGCGGCGCCCTGCGGTAATTGATCTGTGTGCCGAAGAGCTTGCTGTCCTCGTAGCTCGTCTCCTCGCCGGGAGGCAGCGCCGGAATGTTCTGCCGCAGCTCGGCGAAGGCTGCCGGGATGTTCTTGTTCTGGGAGCTCAGCACAGACTTCTGGGCGGTCAGCAGCAACTGCCCGTCGACCGTGTCGTCGGGGTTGACGGTGAGCCCCATGTTGAGTTGCATGCAGCCGCTCAACGCGGCGAGAAAAAGGAGACACACCGCGACGCGGAGTGCCCTACCGCGGTTGACTCTCCTGTTCATGCGCTCAGTGTGTGTGATCCATTTAACCATGGGCAGTCAGCGATCGGTCACAAGGTGGTCGCCGATTATACCGGCATGCTGTCGCATTTGACCGAGGCCGTGAGCGGTGCCAGAGAATAGACTGGAGTTTTGGCGCCGCCGGCCGGATTGCCGGCGTCTCAGCCCTGCGGCGGCCGCCAGTCTGGTCGGCGCGGGCGCGCTCACCGCCCGGCCCGCCGGTACCCCGGCCAGCCGCGCCGATCTCGCGGACGCCGTCCGTACGCTGCTGCGCGCCCTGACCGGGAGTTGAGCGGGCCGGTCCTCGATCTGCGGAGCTGGCGGGGCGGACGGCGCGCCGAACGGAGGCGGGACGCCGACGAGCAGCCCGGTAGGCGGCTCCGCCGCGCGATGGTGGACGATCACGCGAG
Organism: Micromonospora sp. DT4; assembly: GCF_049841675.1. Lineage (NCBI taxonomy): Bacteria > Bacillati > Actinomycetota > Actinomycetes > Micromonosporales > Micromonosporaceae > Micromonospora > Micromonospora sp. DT4. Next base: position 27,284 of record NZ_JBNCKT010000044.1, on the reverse strand, counting down.
GAGCGTTCCGGCCGCGAACCGGTGATCGTTCCCGGCCGTACACGGCGTCGGTCGACCGGTGGGGAGGTGGCGATGGCGTGGTTCGGGGGCCTGCGGGTCGCCGGCCGCCGACTGCGGCAGGGTTGGCGTCCGGTGCTGGAGGCAACCGTCGCGGCGACCGTGGCCTGGCTGCTCGCCACCCGCCTGCTCGGGCACCCGCAGCCGTTCTTCGCGCCGGCCGCCGCGCTGATCGTCCTCGGTCAGGCCCGCGGGCAGCGGATGCGGCGGGCCGTCGAGGTCGTGCTCGGGGTGGCCGCCGGGGTGCTCGTCGCGGACCTGGTCGTGCAGGCGCTGGGCCCCGGCAGCACGTGGACGGTCTGCGCCGTCATCCTGCTCACCGTCCTGCTCGCGGTCGCCTTCGGCGCCACCGGCGTGACCCTGGTGCAGGCCGCGGTCTCCGCGCTCTACCTGGTGGTGGTCGCGCCACCGGACGCGTCGCTGGTGCCGTTCCGCTTCGTCGACGCGCTGATCGGCGGCGCGGTGGCGCTCGCCGTCAGCCTGCTCGTCGACGCTCGGCACCCGCTCGCGCCGCTCGCCGCCGAGGTGCGGCGGACGTTCGACGAGCTGGCCGGTCTGCTGGGCGAGATCGCCGACGCGCTGGACGGGCGCGACGAGCCGGCGGCGGTGGCCGCGCTGACGCGCGCCCGAGGCATGGACGCCCGGGTCGACGGACTGCGCGACGGTGTGCTCGCCGCCGGCGAGGCCCTGCGGTTCAACGTACGCCGACGTCGGCACATCGGCCGGCTGCGGTCGGTGGACGAGTCGGTCCGGCAGATCGACTACGTCGTGCGCAACGTCCGCGTTCTGGCCCGCGCCGGTGTGACGCTCAGCGGACTGCGGACCCCCACCCCGTCCGAGCTGGGCGACGCGCTGCGCTGCCTGGTGGAGGCGGTCCGGGAGGCCGGCGCGGCGCTCGCCGCCGACCTGGACGGGCAGGAGGCGGTCGCCGACCGGCACGCCCTGCGGGCGGACGACGCCGCGCTGGCCGCCGTCCGCACCGCCGGGCAGCTCTTCGGCTCGACCCAGACCCTCCCAATCGCCATGATCATCGGCCAGGTCCGGGCAACGGCCATCGACCTGCTGCGGGGCGTGCACCCCGACGACGCCGCCGTCCTGGCGCGCGTGGACGAGGCCCTCGGCCTCCCCGCCGTCTGACCCGGATCGGCGATCCGGTCATCCGGTGAGCCAGGCGGTGGCAGCCACGCGGATCGGGGCGGGGAGGTCGTGGCCGCCGGCGAACTCCTCGTAGGTGACGTCGTAGCCGAGGCCGCGCAGGTGCGGCACGAAGCGGCGGCTGCACACGTCGACGGGCAGGACACGATCGTCCACCCCGTGCGAGACGAAGACCCGTGGTCGCCCGCGGATGACCGGCGGCGCGGCGAAGCCGGGGGAGAAGGCCAGCACCGCGTCGACCAGGTCGCCGTTGGCCAGGCCCAGCGAGAGCGCGTACGAGGCACCGTCGGAGAAACCGGCCAGCGTCACGCCGCGTACGGGGTAGCCGTCGAACGCGCTGGCCAGCAACGCGTCGATGTGCCCGACGTCCACCCCGAAGTCACCGGCGATCAGGTCCCAACTGGTCGCCGACGACTGCGGGGCGATCAGCAGCAGGCGGTGCGCGTCCGCGACCGGCAGCAGCAGGTCCAGTCCGTGCCGGGCGGAACCACCCGCCCCGTGCAGCAGCACCACCAGCCGGTAGGGGGCGCGGTCGGCGGGCGGCTCCGGCACGTACGCCATCGCCGGCCTACCGCCGTCGCCGCCGGGCAGCGGCACGAGACCGGTGGGCCCGGTCACCACCGGCGGGTGCGGGCGAGTGGTCAACCGGCCGTCCCGGGAGCCCGGCGCGGGCCCTCGGCTCGGCGGCGCGGGGTCGGACACGGGCCACCAGCTCCTCGCGGTCGACGAGAGGTGCGAGGCGGTTACCCGGCCGGCCGCCCGTTAACCGGCGGGGCGCTCAGGTGCTGTCGCACGCCACCAGCGCGGACGGGAAGAGCGTCACCGGCGCTCCCGGACGACCGGCCAGCACGGCGGCGGCCGCCGCGGCGGCGATCCGGCCCACGGGGTGGCTCGCGGTGGTCAGCGCCGGCGCGGTCATACCGGCCAGCGGGATGTCGTCGAAACCGGCCACCGCGACATCCCCGGGTACGCGCACGCCGTCCTCGCGCAGCGCCACGATCACGCCGAGGGCCGTCTCGTCGCTGATCGCGTAGATCGCGTCGACGTCCGGCCAGCGGCGCAGCGCCTCGCCGGCCGCCTCCCGGCCACGCGCCGCCGTGAAGTGGTGGACCGGGACACGCCGGCCGCCCGGGCGACGTCCTCCAGCGTGGCCGGCCGGTGCGCCGCTGCCGTCATCGTGCCCTCCTCCGGCGCCCGCCCGGGCGGGCGTACGCCTGCCAGGAATCATCCCCCGACCTGCGGGCTGCCGGTAAGGGGCGGTGGGCCGCTTGTGGTGGTAGCGCTCTCAGGTGTGCGATCGTGCCAGGAGATCACCCCAAGGAAGAGGACCACCCGTGAGCGCCCCCACCAGTCCCGCCGTCGCCCCGGTCGCCACCGTGCCGGCGCGGGTCGTCCGGCTCGCCCGCAACGGCGTCGCCCTGACCTTCACCCTCAACGGCCTGGCCGTCGGCAGCTGGTTCTCCCGGGTGCCGGCCGTCCGGGAGGCGCTGGACCTGTCCGCCGGCCGCCTCGGGCTGCTGCTGCTCGCGATGAGCGTCGGCGCGCTGCTCGCCATGCCGACGTCCGGGCTGCTCTCCCAGCGCCTCGGCTCGGCCCGCACCGTGACTCTCTCCACCGTGCTGGTCGCGGTCGGCCTGATTCTGGCGGGGCTGGGCGCGACGGTCGCCGGGTCGGCCGCCGTCGTCGCGCTGGGGATGGTCGCCTTCGGCTACGGCTCCGGCGCCTGTGACGTGGCGATGAACGTCGAGGGCGCAGCGGTGGAGCGGCGGTTGGGGCGTACCGTCATGCCCCGTTTCCACGCGGCCTGGAGCCTCGGGTCGGTGGCCGGCGCGGGCTTCGGCGCCGGCGCGGCCCGGCTGGACGTGCCGGTCGGCGCGCACCTCGCCGTGGTGGCCGTGGTGGTGCTGGCCGGCACCGTGTTCGCTTCCCGGGCATTCCTGCCCCAGCCGGTCGTCGACGCGGCCAACGGGTCGACCGACACCAGCGCGGCCGTCCGCCGCCGGGCCCAGCTTGCCGCCTGGCGCGAGCCACGCACCCTGCTGATCGGGCTGTTCGTACTGGTGGCGGCGTTTGCCGAGGGCAGCGCCAACGACTGGCTGGCCGTCGCGTTCGTGGACGGCCGGGACCTGAGCAAGGCGGCCGGGGCTGCGGTCTTCGGCGTGTTCGTCGTCGGCATGACCCTCGGTCGCACCGCCGGTACGGTCGCGCTGGACCGCTGGGGCCGGGTGCCGGTGCTCTGCGGCACGGTCCTGCTCGCCGCCGTCGGCGCGGCGCTGGCCGTACTGGCCGGCTCGGGGCCGGTGGCCATCGTCGGTGTCGCGCTGTGGGGGCTCGGCGCGTCGCTGGGCTTCCCCGTCGGCATGAGCGCGGCCGCCGACGAGGAGTCGCACGCGGCGGTACGGGTCAGCGTGGTCGCGGTGATCGGCTACACGGCCTTCCTGGGCGGCCCGCCGGTGCTCGGGCTGCTCGGCGATCACGTCGGCGTCCTGCGGGCGCTGCTGGTGGTGCCGCTGCTGCTGCTGCCGACGCTGGCGCTGGTGCCGGCGCTGCGCCCGCCGCGCGCCGCCGAGGACACTCCGGCATCGCCGGAGGGCGCCACCGCCGAGCAGGCTCCGGCAGCACAACCAAACTAACCCGGGTCGCGGCGCGGCGGTATCGGGCGCGCGGCCGAGTGCGCCGCGCGCCCGCGCTGGCTACGGTCGCCCGATGCCAACCGACGAGATCACCGCCGCCGCGGCGGGCACCGGGGCCCTGGGCGACCGCACGGTGTACCGGATGGGCTTCGGCTCGATGCGGATCACCGCGAACCCCGACCGCGAGCGTGCGCTCGCGCTGCTGCGCCGCGCCGTGGAGTTGGGCGTCAACCACATCGACACCGCCGCGTTCTACGTCTCGCCCGGCGGGGCGCTGCGGGTGGGCACCGGCGCGGCCCGGTACGCCACCGAGCTGATCCGGGTGGCCCTCACCCCGTACCCCGAGGATCTGGTGATCGCCACCAAGGTCGGCTTCGGCTACGACCCGGTGGCTGGGTTCACCGAGGCGGTCACTCCCGCGCAGCTACGCGCGCAGGTCGAGGAGAACCTGCGTCGCCTCGGCCGCGACCAGCTCGACGTGGTGAACCTGCGGCTCGGCCGGGGACTTGGCGCGGTGCCGCTGGTCGAGAGGTTCGGCGCACTGGCCGAGCTGCGTGACGCCGGGCTGATCCGGCATCTCGGGCTGTCCAACGTCCGGCCCGAGCAGCTTGACGAGGTGGCCGGCATCGCGCCCGTGGTCTGCGTACAGAACAACTACGGGGTGGACGCGTACCGGGAGCAGGACGCCTTCGTCCAGAACTGCGGTGCGCGGGGGATCGCCTACGTGCCGTTCTTCGCGCTGGCCGGAACTTCTCGGGAGGCGGGGGCGACCGCCGCGCCGGGCACGGCCGTCGAGGCGGTCGCCCGGGACCACGGCGTCACCCCTTCGCAGGTACGCCTGGCCTGGACCCTGCACCAGGGCCCCCACGTGCTCGCCATCCCCGGCACCGGCGACCCCGCACACCTGGTGGAGAACATCGCCGCCGCCGCCCTATGCCTCACCCCCGAGGACCTGACCCGCCTGGGGTGACCCTTGTTCCCGGTGATCATGAAGTTATCGCCGTCGATGCCGGCGTGTCGCGCCGACAACCTCATGATCATCGGATCCAGACGCGCAGGGGGCCTGCGGGGAGGAAGCCGGCTCGGTGGGCCGCGGGCAGGTCGGGCGCGGACTCGTAGCCGACCAGGGGTACGCCGGGCAGGGTGACGGGAATCGCGTGCCAGATCTCGTCCGGGTCGTCGGTGTGGGAGAACAGGTTGGAGACGCCGGCCGGGTCGTCGCCGCTGACCACCGCCCCGCCGACGACCGCGCCCCGCTGGTCGAAACGAGCCAGCACCCGGATGCGCGGGTCGGCCAGCAGCGCCGGGCGGAACAGCTCCCCACCGCCGTGCGCGTCCGCCCAGGCCGCTAGCCCTTCCGGCGTGGTGACCGGAGTGAGCGGCGGGCCGGCCGGCGGGTCGGTGGGCGGGCGGTGGATCCACTGCGCGTCGAAGAGCACCCGGAACCCGTACGTCGAGAGGTCGACGTCGGCGAAGCTGTCCTTCACCGACGCGCCGGCCCCGGCGTCGATCCGCGCCAGCAACGCCTCGGGGGCGACGCCGGGGCGCAGGGTGACCGCGTCGGGATACCAGGGTGGGGAGCGGTGCGGCACCGACCACGCCTCGGCGTCGATCCGGCCGACCAGCCCGTGGCTGGCGCACACGGCGTCGCACCACTGCGCATTGTTGTGCGCCGCCGCCTCCCGCACGTCTGTCGACACGCCCGGCAGCCTACGAGGTCAGGGCCCGGTGAGGACGACGAGCCGCTGGGTCGCGCGCGTCATCGCGACGTACCTGTCGACCGCCCCCTGGATGCCCGCGCCGAACGTCTCCGGGTTGACGAGGACGACCAGGTCGAACTCCAGCCCCTTGCACAGCTCCGGGCTCAGCGACCGGACGCGATTCGTCGCCGGCCGGAACGTGGGGTCGCCGATGACGCAGGCGATCCCGTCGGCGTGCTCCGCGAGCCAGCCGTCGACGATCGCATCCAGGTCGCGCACCGATCCGTGGGTGACCGGGATTCCATTGCCGCGGATCGAGGTCGGCACGTTCGCGTCCGGGAGTACGGCCCGGATGACCGGCTCGGCCTGCGCCATGACCTCCCGGGGCGTCCGGTAGTTGATGGTCAGCGAGGTCAGCGTCACCCGGTCGAGTCCGACGCGTGCGAGTCGTTCCCGCCACGACCCGGTGAATCCGTGCCGCGCCTGGGCGCGGTCCCCGACGATGGTGAAGCTGCGCGACGGGCAGCGCAGCAGGAGCATCTGCCACTGCGCGTCGGTCAGCTCCTGCGCCTCGTCCACGACGATGTGTGCGAACGGGCCGGCCAGCAGATCCGCGTCGACGCTGGGCAGCACGGCCTCGTCGACCAGCGCGTCCTGCAGGTCCAGTTGGCGCAGGCTCGACAGCACGCCCTCGCCGTCGTCGTAGGTGTGTGCCGCGATCAGCTCGTCGACGACCGTCGCCATGCGGGCCCGCTCGGCGGCGATCGTGGCCTCGCGACGGCGGCTACGCCGCGACGCCTCCGGGTCGCCGAGCCGCTGCCGTGCCGCGTCCAGCAGCGGCAGGTCGGACATCGTCCACGCGCGGGCGTCGGCGCGCTGGAGCCGGCGGACCTCGTCGGGGCCGAGCCACGGCGCGCACCTGCGCAGGTAGGCGGGCACCGACCACAGGTCCGCGACGATGTCGGCCGCGTCGAGCAGCGGCCAGGCCCGGTTGACCGTCGTACGGAGTTCCGCGTCGCGCAGCAGCGACGCGCGTACCCGCTCGTCCGGCTCGTCGCCGTCGTACCTGCCGAGCAGGATGTTCAGCAGCTCCTCCCAGATCTCGTCGCGGGCCTCGTTGTGCGGGGTGCCCGGTCCGGGCGCCTCGAATGCCTGGGCCCAGTCGTCCGCGCTCAGCCGGATGTCAGTGTCGCCGGCCGGGACCGTCAGCGCCGTCGTCGGCGGCTCCTCGTAGAAGCGAACGGCCGCGTCGATCGCCCGTACCAGGTCCGCCGAGGACTTGAGACGGTCCACCTCCGGGTCGGTCTCGACGCCCGCCGAGGCACCCTGGGGCACGAGGTCCCGCAGGGTGCAGGTCTGCACGTCGTCCTCGCCGAGGCTCGGCAGGACGTCCGCGACGTACGCCAGGTAGGGCTGGTGCGGCCCGACGAACAGCACCCCGCCGCGGCGCTGCCGAAGGCGCGGATCGGAGTAGAGCAGGTACGCGGTGCGGTGCAGGGCGACGACGGTCTTGCCCGTGCCCGGACCGCCGTCGACGACGAGCGCGCCGCCCGATCCGGCCCGGATGATGGCGTCCTGGTCGGCCTGGATGGTGCCGAGCACGTCGCGCATCCGGGCCGACCGGTTGCCGCCGAGGCTGGCGATGAACGCCGACTGGTCGTCGAGCGCGGCGTGCCCCTCGAACCCGTCCGGGGTGAACACCTCGTCCCAGTAGTCGCTGATCCGGCCGAGGGTCCAGCGGTACCGGCGTCGGCTCACCAGGCCCATCGGGTTGGCGTGCGTCGCTCCGAAGAACGGCTCGGCCGCGGGGGAGCGCCAGTCGAGCAACAGCCGGCGACCGTCGTCGTCGGTGAGGCCGAATCGTCCGATGTAGACGGGCTCGGGGTCGTCCGCGTGGACGATGCGGCCGAGGCACAGGTCCAGACCGAACCGGCGCAGGGCGCGCAGGCGAGCGCTCAACCGGCGGACCTCCTCGTCCCGGACGACCGCCTGGCGACCCTTGCCGGCGGGTGCCCGGCGCTCGGCGTCGAGGCGGTCGGACAGGTCGGCGATCGACCGCTGAAGGCTCGCCGCGATCACGGCGAAGTGTTGCTCGTCGCGGGCGACGAGTGCCGGGTCGGCCTTGGCGGCACGGTTCTCGGGGAGGTCGAACACGCTGGCCGCCGCCGACGACACGTTCATTTTCATGGCTCCCGTTTCCGCAGGTCATGGCCTTGGACGGGCCATTCTGCGGTACGCCGGGGGCCTTGCCGCAAGTCCCCCCATGCGGTATATGTTGGATATGGCGGGAGGGTGGTCCCCGTCCTCAGGGCTTGCGTTCGGCGTAGACGATATCCATCGTGTCGGTGCGCCCGGCCCAGCGCAGGTCGGAGTGTCCGGTGAGCTCGGGGACGAGCTGGCCGAACTGGAACACGAAGCCGAAGCGGTCGCGGCGCAGACCGCTGCGCCCGCTCTCGGACATGGTGTCGATCCGCCCGCCGTCGAAGAGCACCTCGCCGGAGTCGGGCACGAGGATGCCGGCCAGGCAGTGCAGCAGAGTGGACTTGCCCGAGCCGCTGGGGCCCATGACGGCGAGGATCTCCCCGTCCTCGACGGAGACACTCGCGCCGCGCAGGGCGGGCGTCTGGCCGAACGCGAACGTCACGTCGCGGCCCTCGATGACGACGCTCATGGTCGCACCTCCTTGCGCAGGGCGTCCAGGCGGGCGCCGGTCATCTCGATCCACCGGAGGTCTGCCTCCAGGTGGTGCAGGCCGTGGTGGGCGAGCAGCACGTCGACCAGGGTGCCGGAGCGTTTGACCTCGGTCAGCTCGCGCATCCGGTGCAGGTGCGCGCTGCGCTGGGTGTCGAGGTAACCGGCGGCCGGCCGGTCCAGCATCAGCGCGAGAACGACCTTGGCGAAGAGGACCGTCTGCAGGTGCGGCTCCGGGTCGACCGGCTGGGTCAGCCACTGCTCGACCTCGGTCGCGCCGACATCGGTGATGACGTAGCGCTTGCGGTCGGGGCCGGAGCCGGGTGCGACGTCGCTGATCACCACCTCGCCATCGCGGGCCAGGCGGCTGAGGGTGGAGTAGACCTGGCCGAACGGCAGTGGCTTGCCTCGGCCGAAGAAGGCGTCGTAGTCGCGCTTCAGGTCGTATCCGTGGCTGGGCTCTCGTTCGAGGAGTCCGAGCAGGGTCAGTGGCACGCTCATGCCGGGAGACTGCACTGGGGTATACCTCGCGTATATACCCTGAGAGTATGCGGGTGCGGCCCCTGGTCCGGGGCGCGCCGGTGAGGTCGAGGTCAGCCCGTCAGGGCGCGGGCCAGGACGTAGCCGGCGCTGGCCGCGGCGAGCCCAGCGGCGACGCTGCCCGCCACGTTGGCCAGCGCGAGCAGCCGGTGGCCGCCCCTGGTCAGCCGCAGCGTCTCGTAGCTGAACGTCGAGTAGGTGGTCAGCGCCCCACAGAACCCGGTCCCGAGCAGCGCGCTCACCGCCGCGCCCACCGGTACGCCGACGAGGACGCCGAGCAGCAGCGAGCCGACCACGTTGACGGTCAAGGTGCCCCAGGGGAAGGCCGAGGTGTGCCGGGACTGCACGGCCCGGTCGGTGAGATAGCGCAGCGGAGCGCCGACAGCCGCGCCGAGCGCGATGAACAGGACTGTCATCGGGCCGTACCGTCGTCGTTGAGTAGGCGGGCGGTCATCGGGTCGCTCCGCCCGCGTGCCAGTCGGGCGGTCATCGGGCCGCCTCGCGGCGCAGCAGGCGGGTGGTGACGGTGTCGCCCAGCCCGACCGCGACGAGCGCCCCGAGCAGCGTCGCGGCAAGGTAGGCCAGCGCGGTGCCCGGAGCGCCCGCGACCAGCGCCTGCTGGATGTCGACCACGTAGGTGGAGAACGTGGTGAAGCCACCCAGAATCCCGACGCCGAGAAACGGGCGGGCCAGGGGGTGCCCGCCGCCGAGGTGCCCGAGCACCGCCATCAGCGCGCCGATCAACAGGCAGCCGGACGTGTTGACGCCGAAGGTCGCCCACGGGAAGCCGGCCGGCCCGTGCGGGGCGAGCTGTTGCAGGCCGGCGCGGCCCAGCGCACCGAGCAGGCCGCCGGCCGCGATGGTGGCGAGGATCGTCGCGGGGTGCGCGGCCAGCTCGCCCGGGTCGGCAGGAACCCGGAGGTCGACGTCGGGGTCGGTGCGCGGGTCCAGCGGCTCTGCCACGGGTTCCCAGCGTACTGCCGCCGACGGTGGCGTCCGCGCATGGGTCACCGGCGGTGGCGTCCGGGCGCGGCTACCGGCGGTGGCGTCCGGGCCCGGCTCATCGGCGGTGGCGTCCGGGCCCGGCCGGGTCAGCGGATGGCTGCGACGGCGGCGTCCGTGCCGCCTCGCCAGACCGTGCCGACCTCGGCAAAGCCGGCGGCGGTGAGGGCGGACCGCGCCCGGCCCACCCACGACCGGGTGCTCACCGACGCGCTCGCCGAGGCGCAGGCCACCCCCGAGTTGGCGCCGCTGGTTGACGCCCTGCACCGGCTGCCAGCCGTGCGTTGATCGGCGCGTCAGCCGCACGGCTGCGGGCGTACGGTACCGGCAGCCCTACCGGGACCGCCGCACCAAGGAGGCACGCGATGCAGGACCGCACCCCTTCACCGGAGGAGCTGGAGCCGATCGAGCGCGCCGACGTCGACGAGCTGCGCGCCCTGCAACGCGAGCGACTGCGCTGGTCGTTGGGGCACGCGTACGACAACGTGCCGCACTACCGCCGGGCCTTCGACGCCGTCGGGGCGCACCCCGACGACTGCCGCGACCTCGCCGACCTGGCCAGCTTCCCGTTCACCGGCAAGGCGGAGCTGCGCGACAACTACCCGTTCGGCATGTTCGCCGTACCCCGGGAGCAGGTCGCCCGACTGCACGCCTCCTCCGGCACCACCGGGCGACCCACCGTGGTCGGCTACACCCGCGACGACCTGCGGACCTGGGCCCGGCTGATGGCCCGGTCCATCCGCGCCTCCGGCGGACGACCCGGAGACCGGGTGCACGTCGCGTACGGCTATGGGCTCTTCACCGGTGGCCTCGGCGCCCACTACGGCGCCGAGGAGTTGGGCTGCACGGTCATCCCCGTCTCGGGCGGCATGACCGAGCGGCAGGTGCTGCTGATCCGCGACTTCGAACCCGAGATCATCATGGTCACACCCAGCTACATGCTCGCCATCATCGACGAGATGCGGCGGCAGGGCGTCGACCCACGGAGCACCTCGCTGCGGGTCGGCATCTTCGGCGCGGAGCCGTGGACCGAGGACATGCGCCGCGAGATGGAGCAGCGTCTGGACATCCACGCGCTGGACATCTACGGACTCTCCGAGGTGATGGGCCCCGGCGTGGCCACCGAGTGCGTCGAGACCAAGGACGGGCTGCACCTCTGGGAGGACCACTTCTACCCGGAGATCATCGACCCGGTCACCGGCGCGGTGCTGCCCGACGGCGAGCAGGGCGAGCTGGTGCTCACCTCGCTGACCAAGCAGGCGATGCCGGTGGTCCGCTACCGCACGCGCGATCTCACCCGGCTGCTGCCCGGCACCGCGCGTCCCATGCGGCGGATCGAGAAGATCACCGGCCGGACGGACGACATGATGATCGTGCGGGGGGTGAACGTCTTCCCCACGCAGATCGAGGAGCTGATCCTGCGTACGCCGCAGCTTTCGCCGCACTTCCAGTGCGTCCTCGACCGGCGGGGCCGGCTGGACACCCTCACCGTGCGGGTCGAGCGGCGCGCCGACGCGGCCGTGGACGCCGCCGAGCGGGCCGGCGTGACCCTGGTGGAGCTGGTGAAGAACACGATCGGGGTGAGCGTGGCGGTGGACGTGCTCGCCCCGGACGCGGTGGAGCGGTCGATGGGCAAGATGCGCCGCATCGTCGACCAGCGGCGGGCCGGCTGACCCGTCCGATCGGCGGGACGTCGGAACCGCTGGTGTCGACATAGGATCGCCGCCATGCGTGTGCTGGTGGTCTCCGCCCAGCTGGTCGGGCACGCCTTCCCGCTGGTGCCGCTGGCGGTCGCGTTGCGCGACGCCGGCCACGACGTGCTGGTGGCCACGGGCGGCGGTGGCCTGGCGGCCGCCGACGCCGGCCTGGCCGTACACGACATCGCACCGGGCTTCGCCTTCGGCCGGATCGCGCTGCGGGTCTTCCCCCGCCATCCGCTGGTCGCCCGCGCCGAGCTGGCGGGAACCGCGGGCACCCGGGGTGCGGGTCTGCTCTTCGGCGCGCTCAACGACCAGCTCACCGATCCCGTCGTCAGGCTGGCCGCGCAATGGCAACCGGACCTGGTCCTGCACGAGCCGTTTGCGGTCGCCGGCGCGGTGGCCGCCGCGCGGCTCGGCGTGCCGGCCGTGCGGCAGGAGAACAGCCTCTTCGACGGCCGGGAACTGGTCCGCGCCACCGTCGCCCGACTCGGCGCCGCGCTGCGCCGGCACGGCCTGACCGAGCTGCCCGCCCCGGCCGCCGCCCTCGCCGTCGCGCCGCCCAGCATCGTCAGCCAGGAGGGCTGGCCGATGCGCCACACCTCCTACGTGGGCGGCGGTGAGCTGCCGGCCTGGCTGCGCGAGCCGGGTCGGCGACCCCGGATCCTGGTCACCCGCAGCACCCTCACCGGCCCCGGCGACCGGGGCCCGATGCCCGCCGTGGTCGCGGTCGCGCCCGGGGTGGACGCCGAGATCGTGCTGGTCCGACCGGATCGGCGTACGACCGCCCGGCCGCTGCCCGCCAACGTCCGGGTGGTCGACTGGATCCCGCTCGACGAGGCGTTGCCGGCGAGCGCGGCGCTGGTCCACCACGGCGGAGCGGGCAGCGCGCTCGGCGCCCTCGCCGCCGGACTGCCGCAACTGGCCACCGTCGGGCCGGGGGACCGGCGGCACAACGCCGAACTGGTGGCCCGCCGGGGCGCGGGCCTCGCGTCCCGCCCCGCCGACATCACCGCGCACACGCTGACCCGGCTACTCACCGACGAGACCCTGCGTACCGCCGCCGTGCAGGTCAGCCAGGAGATCGCCGCGACGCCCCCGCCGGTGGCCCTGGTGGCCCGGCTCGCGGCGCTGGTCTGACCCCGCCCCCGCGAGCCCCCGCCGGTCGGCGGCCCGACTGCGGCACGATGACCGGATGCGACACGTCGTGCTGTTCCACTCCGTGTACGGGCTGCGGCCCGCCGTCCGTGCCGCCGCCGACCGGTTGCGCGCCGCCGGGCACCAGGTCACCACCCCCGACCTGTACGGCGTGCCCGCCGCCGACACCGTCGAGGAGGGCTTCGCGCTGCTCGACAAGATCGGCCACGAGGTGGTGCTCGACCGGGCCCGCGCGGCGCTGCGCGACCTGCCGCCGCCGACGGTCCTCGCCGGTTTCTCAATGGGCGCCGGCGTCGCGGGAGCGCTGCTCGCCGAGCGTCCCGACGCCGCCGGCCTGCTCCTGCTGCACGGGACCGGTGGCGCGCCCGACGCGGCCCGGCCCGGGTTGCCGGTGCAGTTGCACGTCGCCGACCCGGACCCGTACGACGCGCCGGACGAGGTCGACGACTGGCAGCGGACGATGACCGCCGCCGGCGTCGACCTGACGGTGTTCCGCTACTCCGGCGTGGGCCACCTGTTCACCGACCCGGCCCTCACCGAGTACGCCCCGGACGCCGCTGCGGCCGCCTGGCCCCGCGTGCTGGCCTTCCTGGCCGATACCTGACCGCGCGCTGGCCTGCGGTCTCGGCGGCGTCGCTGCCCGGCGTTGGCCTCGGGCTCGTGCCCTGTGTTGGTCCCGGGTCGGCGGCGTCGCTGCCCGGCGCTGGCACGCGGTCTCGGTGGCGTCCCTGCCCCACGCTGGCCCCGGCTCAGCGTCCGCCGCGTCGCCCGTCGCCCGCCGTCCCCCCAGCTCGCCGGCGGTGGTTGGCGCCCGGAACCACGCCGCCCCCTCGTCGGCGTGGTCGATTTTCGCGAGATTTTGGACAGTTTCCGTTCGCAGCTAACGGAAAGTGTCCAAGGCGAGCACCGCCTTGATCACTGCGGGGTCGCCGTCGTACATCGCCATGCCGAAGATCAGCGGCAGGTCCTTCTTGGGGGTGTCGCTCAATCCGTGCTCACCGAGCTTCGCCCACTCGGCCGCGGTGACGTAGCGCTGCGCCAGCGGCAGGATCTCGGACTCTTCCAGGGCCATGTGCTCGGTGGTCGCCACGCGCAGACGCTCCAGGGCGTCAGCCACCGAGGCCACGCTGGCCCACGCTGCCGCCGGCCGCCTACGCCTGCGCTGCCGCCGTCAGGCTGGGACGGCCAGGTCGCCCGCCGGGAACGGCACCGGTAATCGGGTCCCGGCGTCCGCGCCGCCGGTGCGGATCGACGTCCGGGTCCGGCCGACGGGCATGGGCGCGCCCGTCCTGGTCGGCGGCACGTCACCCGCGGCCGTGACCGCTCGCAGTCGACGGGGGAGCGGCGCGCGGCCGACCGGGCGGGTCGGCACGGCGGGCGGGGGAGCCGTCGAGGGTGTGCGGAGCAGGCGGCGGAGGGTTGACGCGCGGTCGGATGTCCGCGCGGCGGGCGTGGCCGGCCCCGCGAGGGTGCGGACGCGCCGCTGCGCCGCGAGCCGACCGGCGGGTGGCGACACCGCCGGGCGGGCGCGGAGGTCGCTGGTGGCGTCGGCGGCCGGCATCGCGGCGGCCCGCCGAGTGAGCACGGCGCGCATCGCGTGGGGAAGGCGCTCGGCGGCGACCTGACGCAGCGCCGGCGCGACGAACGCGTACCCGCTGGCGCGGTCGTCGCGCAGCAGCCCGGCGACGACGAGGGCACGCAGCAGGGGAGTGGACCGCCCCGGCAGCCAACCGAGCGCCCGGTCGATGGCCGGGCCGGAGAGCACACCCGTGAGGGTGCCGGCGGCCATCAGCACCGCCCGGCGCTCGCCGTCGAACCGGTCCAGCTCGGCGCCGGTGCTGCGACGTACCGGCTCGGGCAGCGTCGCCGGGTCCGCCCCCGCCAGGATCGACGCCACGTACGCGGCGGCGTGCCCGGGTCGACCACCGACCAGCGGCAGCAGCCGGTCGACCAGGGCCACCGGCTGCCCGGCGCGGGTCAGCAGGTGGCGCAGCAGCTGCCCGGACTGCACCGTGGCCAGCGGCCGGATCGGCACCCGCCGGGCCGGCCCGGGTCGGGTGTCGGCCCACTGCGGCTGGTGCACGGTCAGCACGGCCAGGGGCACGCCGCGCACCGTGGCTGCGGCGAACAGGTCGTGCAGGAAGCGGTGTACGGCCGGGGCTGCACGGTCCACATCGTCCACGGCAACGACCAGCGGTCGGTGAGCGGCCAGCCGCAGCAGGGTATCCCGGCAGATCGCGACGGCCAGCGCCTCGGCCGAGGCGTCCGGGGCCGTCAGCAGCCGCCGAAGCGCCAGCACCGCCTCCGCGAGGTGATCGGGCGCGTACAGCGGCGTCAGGGCGTCGACCAGCCGGTCGTGGGCCGCCGCCGGGCCGTCGCCCGGCCGGATGCCCGCCATGACGCGGACCAGCTCGGCGACCGGCGCGAGCACCTGATCGGGGTACGGCGGGCAGCCCACCACGCACCAGCGCACCGGCACCCCGTCCACCGTGCGCGGCGTCCGGCTCAGCTCGTGCAGCAGTCGGCTGCGGCCGCTGCCGCCCGGGCCGACGAGGGAGACCCAGCGCGGTTCGTGCTCGTGCAGGGCCCGCATCACCTGGTCGCCGATGCCGGCCAGTTCGCGGCGACGTCCGATCAACGGGCCGTCGTGCCGGTCGGCGCTGGGGCGCGTCACACCGGTGGCGTGCCACACGGGCATTGGCGCCAACCGGCCGGCCACCGGCATCGGCGCGAGTTGACGCTGGGCGATGAGGCCGGCGGTGGCCCGCGCGGTGGCCGCGCACAGCGCGACGCCACCCGGTGCGGCGTAGCCCTGCAGGCGGGCCGCGGTGGTGATCACCGCGCCGCTGGCCACGCCGTGGCCGCCGCTGACCGCCTCACCCAGCTCGACCACCGCCTCACCGGTGGCGATGCCGACGCGTACCCGCAGGGTGATGTCGCCGAGGATCGGCTGGCGGTCCAGCGCGGCCTGGATCTCCAGCCCCGCCCGCACCGCCCGGTACGCGTCGAAGCCGTCGGAGTGCCGTGCCCCGAACAGTGCCATCACCGCGTCGCCGACGTACTTCTCGACCACACCGTGCCAGCGGCGCAGCACGGCGGCGACCCGTTCGAAGTAGGCCCGTTGCAGGGCACGGATGTCCTCCGGGTCGAGCTGGTCGACCAGCGCGGTGGAGCCGACGATGTCGACGAAGAGCACGGTGACTGTCCGTCGTTCCTCGGGCACCGGCCAGTGTGGGCGGTCGGTCCGCGTTGTGTCCGCGACGATAGTGACCATGGGTGGCACACCCGTCCTTCCCAGGTGATGGGCTGACGACCCTCGGAGATTGGCATTCCTGGGCTGACGGGGGATCGGCAGAACGACGTATGTCGGCCACACGCAACCTTTAGTCGCAATGTCGACGCGAGAGGTACCACAAGCGGCAGATGGCCGTAGAACGGTCGGGGGCGTGTGATTAGGCTGCGTTGCATGGCCAGCGATGTGGACACCGCACCGCTCGTGGGCCGGGCCGAGCTGGTGCAGACGGTTCGGTCGGCGCTGATCGGTGACGTGGCACAGGGACAGACGGCCGCCGTCTTCCTGACCGGCGAGAGCGGTGTGGGCAAGACCCGTCTCCTCGGCGAGATCGGCGTCCGACTGCGCGAGACGGGCGCGCTGGTCCTGACCGGCAGTTGTCTGGACATCGGCGACGCCTCGCCGCTGCATCCGTTGCTACAGGCGCTGCGACGCTTCGACGCCGACCTGTCCTCCGCACAGGCGCGCACCTCCTCGGCGGTGCGCGGGCTGTTGCAGGTGTTCGCCGACGAGACCGGTGGTCCGGAGGGCGCGGGCACCCTGCTGGAACGCGTCTCCCGAGGGCTGCACCTGATCGCCGAGGGGCGACCGCTGGTGCTGATCCTGGACGACCTCCAGTGGGTCGACCGCAGCACCCGACAACTCCTGCTCTACCTGCTCGCCGGCCTCGGTGACCTGCAACTCTCGGTGCTGGCCGCGGTACGCGCCGAATCGTTGCAGGGCGCGCACCCGCTGCGCCGGGTCCTCACGGAGCTGCGCCGGCTGCGGACGGTGCGGGTGCTCGACCTGTCCCCGCTGGACCGTGCCGACACCGAGCAGCTCGCCGCCGCGGTGGTCGGCCGGGCGTTGCCCGCCGAGGCGGCCGAGCAGGTCTGGCAGCGCAGCGGCGGCAACCCGTTCGTCATCGAGGAGTTGGCCCGCGACCTGCGCGACGGGCGGGACGGGCTGTCCGAGACGCTGCGCGAGATCTTCCTCGACCGGGTCGACGCGCTGCCGCAACACGCGCACGCCGTGGTGCACGCCGTGGCCGCCGGTGTCGAGCCCGTGCAGCACTGGCTGCTGGCCGAGGTGCTGCGCCTGCCGGAGGACGAGCTGATCGACGCCGCCCGTGCCGCCGTGGCGCACCGACTGCTGGTCGGCGCCGACGACGGCTACCGGCTGCGGCACCGGCTCGTCGCCGAGGTGCTGGCGCACGAGCTGCTGCCGGCCGAGCGCTCCGGGCTGCACCGCCGCTACGCCGAGGCGCTGACCGCAGCGCCGGGAGAGCTGCACCAGGCCCGGCTGGCGTACCACTGGCGGCTGGCCGGCGAGCCCGCCCGGGCGTTGCCCGCCGCGGTGGGCGCCGCGCAGGAGGCCGAGCGACTGCACGGGTACGCCGAGGCGCACCGCCACTGGACGGCCGCGTTGCAGCTGGCCGGTGACTCCGGCTCGTCGGAGATGGACCGGGTGGAGCTGCTCGGCAACGCGGCCGAGGCCGCCCACCACTGCGGGGAGCACGCCCGCGCGTTGGCGCTGCTGGAGGAGCTGGCCGCGGTCCGGGGTGGCGGGCCGAAATGCTCGCTACACATCCGCCGGGCGCGCTACCTGGCCGCCGCGGGCCGCTCCGCCCTCGCGGAGAAGGAGTACGAGCGGGCGTTGGACGCGGCGGACTGCTCGCCGCGGGACCGGGCCACCGCCGCCGCGCGACTCGCCGAGCTGCTGCTGCACCTGGGTCGGTATGCCGACGCGGGCCGGCGCGCCCGGGAGGCGCTGGCGTTGGCCGCCGAGGTGGAGGGTTCGACGACCGAGGTGGTGCTGGCCAGCTCGGCGCTCGGTTTCAGCGACGCGTACCTGGAGGACCCGGACGCCGGGTTGGCGGTGATGCGCCAAGCCCTCGAGACCGCCGAACGCGCCGGCCAGCCGGAGGACGTGGCCTGTGCGTACCTGCACCTGGCGGAGTTGTTGACCGGGCCACTCAACATCCTCGAAGAGGGCGTGGTGGTGGCCCGTCGGGGCGCCGAGCGGGTCGCCGAGCTGGGTCTGGGGCGTACCTGGGAGACCCGACTGCTGGCCATCGCCACGAACGGGCTGTTCCGGGTGGGGCAGTGGGCCGAGGCGGAGAAGGTGGTCGCCGCCGCGCTGCGGCACCGGCCGTCCGGCGCGGACGCCGTCGAGCTGCTGTTGGCCCGCTGCCGGCTGTCGGTGGGTTACGGCGACATCGCCGCCGCCGACCGGGATCTCGAAGCGGTGGCGACCGTGCTGGCCGGCGGCGGGGCGCGGCACGTCATTCCGCTGCTCACGCTGCGCGCCGGGCTGTCGATGTGGGAGGGCCGGCACGACGTGGCGCGGCAGGCCGTCCAGCGGGGCCTGACCGAGAGCCGTTCGGACGACGTGACGATCCTGTCCGCGCTGGTGTGGCACGGGCTGCGCGCCGAGGCGGAGGCACACGCCAGCCGCACCGTCGACGTGGACCCGACGGCGGCACGTCGCCTGCGTGATGTGGCCGAGCGGGTCGCGCGCAAGAGCGCGTCCGCGGCCCGGCCGGTGCGATCGGTGGTGGACGGTTTCCTGGCGTTGTGCGCCGCCGAGGTGAGCCGCCTCGACAGTAGTGATCCGGAGCTGTGGGCCGCCTCGGTCGCCGAGTGGGACCGACGTAACCACCCCTACCCGGCGGCGTACTCCCGGCTGCGCCAGGCCGAGGCCCTGCTGGCCCGGCGTAGCCGGGTGGCCACTGCGGGCAAGCTGCTCCGGGAGGCGTACCGGGTGGCGCAGGGGTTGGGCGCGGTGCCGCTGACCTCGGAGATCCGGGAGCTGGCCGGGCGCGCCCGGGTGTCCCTTGAGGAACGGGACACCGCCGACGGCACGCGCGTCACCGGGTCGGTCGAGCTGCCCGACGACGAGTTGGCGACCCTCACCGCGCGGGAGCGGGAGGTGCTCGCGCTCGTCGCCGAGGGGTTGACCAACCGGGAGATCGGGCAGCGGCTGTTCATCAGCGAGCGGACCATCGGCGTGCACGTGTCGCACATCTTCGACAAACTGCAGGTCCGTACCCGTGTGCAGGCCAGCGCGATCCACCTGCGCAACGCGCGCGGCTGACGACACCCCTACGTATCCCCGGCGCCGGTGTGCGCCGGGGATACGTCGTTCTACTGATCCCGGCGGCGGCTGCCAGCTGAGAGGCTGTGCCCCGTCGACGGCGCCGGGGCGCCACGACCATCATGGAGGAGAGATGACCGAACCCGTCTGGGGGCCCGTGCACCGGGACATCGCCGACCTGCTCGCCGATCACCCGGCGGACGTGCCGGCGGTGGTCGACCATCTCACGAAACTCCAGGACATGCTGGTGCGGTTGCCTCCGCTGGAGGCGAGCTGCCCGCTCGCCGACTTCAACAAGCTCTACCTGACGATCACCAGCAGTGTGCTGGACGGCCTGTACGACGACCGTTTCGTCGATCCGGCGTTCCTCTCCCGCCTGGACGTCGAGTTCGCGGCCCGCTACTTCGACGCCCTGCGGCTCTGGACCGACTCCAGCCCGGGCACGCCGAAGGCCTGGTCGTGTCTGTTCGAGCGGATGCGCGGGCCCGACGCGCGCCCCCTGCCGTCGGCGGCGGCAGGTGTGAACGCGCACATCAACTTCGACCTGCCGTTCGCGTTGGTGACGACGTTCGACCACCTGGAGTCGGAGCCGGTCGACGGCACCGACCAGCACCACGACTACCTCGAGATCAACAACATCTTCGCGGACAAGATCCCCGGTCTGCGTCGGGGTTACCTGGAGCGGTGGCAGCTGCTCATTGACATGCTCAACGGCGACATCGACGACTGGTACCAGGGGGAACTGGTCGAGTACACCCGCGATGTCGCCTGGCGGAACGCGCAGAAGATCTGGCGGTGCCGGCACGATCCGGACGCCCGCGAGTGTGAGCGTACGCGGCTGGACGACAACGCCGCGGCGCTCGGACGGTTGCTGCTCTCGCCCCTCGGGGCGTTCCTGCAGTAGCCGGGACGGGGGGTTCCCGCGCTCCGCCCGTGGGGGCGGCGGAGCGCGGGGACGCATTCCGCCCCGCCCGCTCCACCTGCCCGCGCAGCCGGCCGGTTCCCACCGGCGGCGGCCGGGAGTCAGCCGGTCGGCCCGGGGGGGGTGTCGACCGTCTGCCGTCGTTGGCCGGCCCGGGGGGTGCCGGCCGGCGACGGGGGAGCGGCGGGCGCGGAACGTCAGGGGACGCCGGTAGGCGGCGGGCACGGAACATCCGGGGGTGTCGGCCGGCCCGTTCCGGGTACGCCCGCGCCATGACCGTCCTGGCCCGGCGCCGTCCCGCCGCCCGACCTCGTCCCGCGCCGCCCGGCCCTCTGCGCCCGGGCGGCCCGGTTTCGCGGCCTGCCGCCCGGCCGGGTGCGCGATGAGAGCAGCCCCTACCCGCATCGCCGCCGCGTGTCGTCCACCGGCCCGGGCGACCGGTGGCGAACGCCGTCGCCCGTCGGTCAGCGTCGAGGCGGCGGCCCCGCTGTGGCCGCCCACCGGCGCGGACTTGCCCTGAGCAGGGCATCCAGCTACCCGGTTCCGCCGCTCGGGCTGTCGGCTGGCACCTACGGTCGGATCAGGACCTGCGAGGGTGGGACGGGCGATGGCTGACGAGCACCGGGCGAAACCGCGACGCTGGGGCGGACGACGCCACACGCCGACCGGGCCGGACCCGGCGCTGCGCGCCGCCCGCGACCCGGCCCGGCCGCACCATGGTGGTCGCCAGGGTGTCGTGGTGCCCGAGCGCGTGGACAGTCCGGCCCGCTCCGCGCCCCCGGCCAGCCCGCTGCGCCGGTGGCTGTTCGAGCACCAGGTGCAGCCGCCGGGCCCGGAGACGGCCGAGGGGGAGAACCGCACGCACGCCTGGTGGCAGGTGATGTGCCTGACCGGAGTGGACTACTTCTCCACCCTGTCGTACCTGCCGGGCATCGCGGCGGTGGCCGCCGGCGCGCTGTCCCCGCTGGCGACCCTGCTGATCGTCGCGCTGACCCTGTTCGGCATGTTGCCCATGTACCGGCGGGTGGCCCAGGAGAGCCCGCACGGGCAGGGCTCGGTGGCGATGCTGGAGCGACTGCTGCCGTTCTGGCGGGGCAAGATCTTCGTACTCGTGCTGCTCGGGTTCGTGGCCACCTCGTGGATCATCACGATCACCCTGTCCTCAGCCGACGCCACCGTGCACCTGCTGGAGAACCCGTACCTGCCGGACGCCCTGCACGGTCGGGCGGCCCCGGTGCTGGTCACCGTCGCGCTGCTGCTGGTCCTCGGGGGGGTGTTCCTGCTCGGTTTCCGTGAGGCAGTGGTGGTCGCGATCCCGCTGGTGGCGGTGTTCCTCGTGCTCAACGCGGTGATCGTGGTGGTCGCGGTGGTCCGGATCGTCGGTGATCCCGCCATCGTGTCGGACTGGACGGCGGCGCTGACGGCGAGCGGCGGTGGACCGGGCCACGTGCTGCTCACCGCCGTGTTGGCGTTCCCGCTGCTGGTACTGGGGCTGTCCGGTTTCGAGACCGGCGTCAGCATGATGCCCCTGGTGGCGGCCGACGGACCGGACCGGCAGGCCCGGCTGGCCGCCCGGATCCGCAACACCCGGCGGTTGCTCACGACCGCCGCGCTGATCATGTCGGTGTACCTCATCGCGACCACGTTCGTGACCACGGCGCTCGTGCCGGCCGCCGAGTTCCGGCCGGGCGGGGCGGCGAACGGGCGGGCGCTGGCCTTTTTCGCGCACACCTATCTCGGTGAGGTGTTCGGCACCGTCTACGACGTGAGCAGCGTGTTCATCCTCTGGTTCGCCGGCGCGTCGGCCATGGCGGGGTTGATCAACATCGTGCCCCGCTACCTGCCCTCGTACGGCATGGCTCCGGAGTGGGCCCGGGCTGTCCGCCCCGTGGTGATCGTCTACACCGTCGTCAGCGTCGCCATCACGATCGCCTTCCGCGCCGACGTCAACGCCCAGGCCGGTGCGTACGCCACGGGCATCCTGGCGATGATGGTCTCCGGCGCGGTGGCGGTGACCATCTCCGCGATCGGGCGTCGCCACCGCGTCGGGGCCGTCGGCTTCACCGTGCTGACGCTGGTGCTGCTGTACGCGCTGGTGGAGAACGTCGTCGAGCAGCCGGACGGGATCACCATCTCGGCGCTGTTCATCCTCGGCATCATCGCGGTGTCGCTGATCTCCCGGATCACCCGGACCACCGAGCTGCGCGCCGAGCGGATCGAGTTCGACGAGCCGGCCCGCCGGTTCGTCGCCGAGTCGCTGGCCCACGACGGGCAGCTGCACCTGATCGCGAACAAGCGGCAGAGCGGCTCGATGAAGGAGTACACGGTCAAGGAGCGGGCGCAGCGGGGGATGAACCCGGTGCCCGGGGCGGCGGACGTGCTCTTCCTGGAGATCGACGTGGTGGACCCGTCGGGGTTCAGCCAGGTGCTGCGGGTGCACGGCGTCGAGGTGGCTGGCTTCCGGGTGCTGCGGGCCAGCAGCCCGGCCGCGCCGAACGCGATCGCCGCGATCCTGCTGGCGCTGCGGGACGCGACCGGCGTACGCCCGCACGCGCACTTCGAGTGGTCGGAGGGCAGCCCGATCGCGCACCTGCTGCGCTACCTGATCCTCGGCCGGGGGGACACTCCGCCGGTGGTCCGGGAGATCATTCGCCGTACCGAGCCGGACCCCCTGCGTCGGCCCGGGATCCACGTCGGCGGGTAACCGCGCCCTCCGGTGCCGACGGTGGCGAAGAAGATGAATGGCAGCACTATTCACGTTCACGCCTTCTTGTCCGTATTGCGGTCATATCGTGACCTCTGGTGGTCGGCGGCACGTCCGGCCCCCCGCGCCCGGATGTGGCGTGGTCATGGCACATACGCAGGAAGGCAGGCACCGGATGTCCACGTACCGACCAGGAGACCGCCCAGCCCGACCCCGACGGCGGTCCCGATGGTTCTTAGCCGGCGGGCTGCTGGCGGGGAGCCTGGTGGTGGGGGCGGCCGGCGTCGCCGCCGCCGCCGACCGTGACCTCTCCCTCCCGGTCCTCGGGAGGTTGAACTCCGCGGCCGATCGCGACGACGACCGGCGGTCCGGAGACCGGTCCACCCCGGAGCGCGGCGGGGACGACGCCGAGCGGGCCCGGCCACAGACGCCGGGAACCGGCAAGCGGGGCGTGGTCGAGGTGCCCTGCGACGCGGCGAAGCTGGTGGCCGCGCTGGTGACGGCCAATGCGGAGGGCGGCGGGGAGCTGCGGCTCGCGCCCCGGTGCCGGTACACGCTGACCGAGGCGTTCCACGAGACCGACCAGTACGACGGTGGGATTCGTGACGCCCGTGAGCAGGCCGACGCCGCAGAGACCCCCGGGGACGCCGACGCCCCGCCGCACAACCCGGCCGACGACACGGCCGGCCTGCCGGTGATCTACCAGCCCATCACCATCGACGGCGCCGGCGCGACCATCGCCCGGGACGCCCAGGCCGAGGCGTTCCGCTTCTTCACCGTCCGTGACGGCGGCGAGCTGACCCTGCGCGACGTCGAGCTGCACAACGGTCGCTCGGCCATCGAGGGCGGCAGCGTGCACGTCGTGCACGGCGCGACGGCGGTGGTGGAACGGGTCACCGTCACCCAGAGCACGTCGCTGTCGCCCGAGGGCGGCGGCGGTGGCATCTTCAACGACGGCAACATGGTGGTCACCGACTCCACGTTCATCGGCAACAGCGCCTCGGGCGCCGCGGGCAAGGGCGGGGGCCTGCTCAACGGCGGTGTGCTGACGCTCAAGCGTTCGGAGTTCCGCCACAACAGCGCCAACGGGTACGGCGGCGGGCTCGGCAACTACCGGGGCGCGGCGGACGTGGACACCAGCACGCTCGCCGAGAACAGCGCCGGGCAGGGCGGCGGCCTGGCCAGCTTCTCGGCCCGGACCAAGGTGTACGACACCGAGTTGCTGAACAACACCGCACAGGTCGGCGGCGGCGCCGCCAACTCCGACGCGGTGCTGGTGATGCGCAAGATGACCATTCGCGGCAACACCTCCACCGTCAACGGCGGCGGGATCTCGACCGTCAAGGGTCTGCTGCCCCTCGACGACAGCGTGGTCGCCGGCAACACCACGCACGGCATCGGGGCCGGCATCTACGCCGAGAAGTCCAACGTGCTCGTGCGCGGCAGCGACGTGACCGGCAACGAGGCGGTCGGCGCGACGTCCAAGGGCGGGGGCATCTACGCCTCCGCGGGTTCGGTGGCGCTCTACACGAGCAAGGTCACCCACAACGCGGCCACGGTGAAGCCGGGCGGCATCTTCGCGCAGCACGCCCAGGTCAAGCTCGACGATGAGAGCGTCGTCGTCGAGAACGAGCCGACCAACTGCGAGGGCAGCGCCGTACCCATCGCCCACTGCTTCCGCTGAGGCCCGACAGCGTCATCCGTCCTGAGCACATCCGCCCGCCCGGACAGCGTCCGGGCGGGCGTGCTCGTCCCGTGCGCCTTGCCTGTACCTGCCGCCGCACCTCCGAACCAGCCTCCTAGGACGGCGTAGGCGGGGTGTCGATCCCCACCACCCGCGCGGGCCGACGCCGGCACCGCACGATCTCGTTCCGGTCCCTGTACGGCCGAATGCCGGTGGACTGCCTGCCGCTCGTGGTCATACCGTCTGTTCGATCTGCTCCTGGCATGTGACCCGGACGCCGGAGGGATCGACCCGGTAACCCCGGACACCGAACGGCCCGCGCCCCACACGGGCGCGGGCCGTTGGACGGCTTCGGTCCTACTTGGACGGCTCGGGCAGCTTGCAGTCGACCTTGGGGTTGGCCCCGATGTAGTTCAGCGGTCCGGCCACGATCGTGACCAGGATCGTGCCTGCCTCGGCGCAGTTGGTGTCGTCGCCGCGGTAGTACCCGCGCTGACCGCCGGCGATCGCGCCGATCACCAGCCAGATCACGACGATGACTCCGAGTATCGAGGTGCCGCGCATCGCTGCCTCCTGAAGGAATGTGGTGGATCTGAGGTGCAGGCGTTGTACCCAATCGCATCGCGCGGCTAACGGTGACCGCGGGGCGCCCCCATCGCATCGTCCGTCCGGCCGATGCCGGCATCGGCCGCCCGCACCACGTATCGCCGGGCGGCTATCGGATCGCCGACCGACCGGCCGCCGCGGCGGGCAGCGGACGTAGAACTGCCTCACGGCCCGCCGAGGAGGACCCATGGACGTCCCGACACCGTCGCTCTACATCGACCGCCCCGAGGACGTGGCGGTCGCCGCCCGCGCGCTCGCCGGCGGCGCGGTCGTCGCGGTGGCGTTCGCCAACGTCTACGCCCTCGTGGCCCGCCCGGACCCGGTCACCGTACGCCGGGTCAACCTGGCCAAGGGCCGTGCGGCTCACCAGGTCGGCAGCATCACCACCGTGATCGGGCGGATCCCGGGGATGTTCGACTGGTCCCGCATCTCGCCGCGGTTGCCGGTCGGCCGGGTGCGGGCCCTGATGGACGCCCTCTACGGGGGCGGGCCGTTCGGCTTCCGCGGGCCCGCCGCCGAGCGGTTGCCCGAGCACCTGACCCAGGTCGACTGCGGCCTGCGTACCGCCCAGGTCATCGCTCCCGGTCTCACCTGCCCGTCCAACTCGTTCTTCGAGCGGGCGCTCGCCGATTCCGGCACCGACCACCTCTACATCACGTCCGCGAACCGGTCCCGGCACCACACCGGGGCCGCCGACGAGCCGCCGCACTGGAAGGCCGGCGCGCTCGCCGCCGACTTCGCCCACCTCGACGACCTGGTGGTGCTCGCCCACCCGGACGAGGCGGTGGCCCGTGCCGCCTACCCGGGTTACCTCACCACCTCGGTGACCCTGCTCTCCTTCCACGCGCCGGTCGGCGAGCTGGAGGAGCCGCCGGTGCTCACCGTGGACCGGCACGGCTCGCTGCACGTCGACGACGTCCGCCGGGCCGCCGTGCCGCTGGGCCTCCAGGTTCGCCTCGGCGACACCGCCGGACAGCGGCTACAGGCCCGGGGGTACGCGGGCGCGTTGGTGTGACCGGCCGCCGGTTCAGTGCGGCGGTGCGGGGGACTCCGGCGGCTTGCCGCGACTGCGGCGGTAGTCCGCGTAGGCGACGCCGGCCAGCACCACCATCGCACCGAACGAGGCGGCCAACGGTGGCAGGTACATCGCGGCGGGCGAGATCGTCAGCAGAGCGAGGAGGCCACCGGCCCGTGACGGCGACACCCGGCTGAACACCTCGTACTCGAACGAGGACCGGCCCACCAGGAACAGCGCCGGGCCGCCGAGGATCACCGCCACCCAGGCCGGCGGCGGACGACCGGGGTGGTCGTGCAGCACCAGGTCGATCCCGGAGGCGGTGGTCACCACCCCGGCGATCATCAGCAGGTGGGTGTACGGCGCGGTGAGCAGGAACTTGCTCGGCGCCCCGGACATCTTGATGGCCGACGGCAGCAGTTGGCCGGACTTGTGGACGTAGATCCGCCAGAGCAGCAGGGTGGTCACGAACGCCACCGCGAACGAGGCGATGTTCGGCGCCCTGGTGTACGCCAGATTGAACATGGTGCCGATGGTCAGGATGGCGTCGCCGAGAGCGATGGTGAAGAACTGCTGGTACCGCTCGGAGAGGTGCTCGGCCGTGACGTTGCGCTGCGGCTCGGGCACCACCCCGAGGCCGGGGACCGGGTACGCCAGCCGGAAGCCGATGTAGTCGATGGCCAGCGCGACGGCCCAGCACGCCATCCGGCCGTCGCCGGTGACGAACGCGCCGATGATCCAGGGGTTCGCCGACACGGCGAACCAGGCGAAGATGCGCAGCGCCCTGCGCTGGGTCTGCGGTTGGCGGCGTACGGCCGGTATCAGGAACAGCCCGCGCCCGAGGTGGATGGCCACGTACGTGCCGGCGAAGACGATGCCGTGTGCGCCGAACGCCTCCGGGATCGCGGTGGTCATCAGCAGGGCGCCGAACATGACGGCGGAGATCAGCAGCTTGATCTCGGTTCGTTCCGGGTCGTACAGGTCGGTGACGAGGGTGGTGATCGCCCACGTCCACCGAACGGCGGCCAGCAGGATCAACGCCTGTCCGGCGCGGTGCCAGTCGAGCTGGGTGACCATGCCCGCGAGATGAGCGCGAGCGCCACCACGTACACCAGGTCGAAGAAGAGTTCGAGCAGCGTCACCCGGCGGGGGGACTCCGGGTCGCGTACCGGTGGTCGGGCTGCCCTGTCCGGCCCGGGCTCCGGCGCTGGGAGGTGCACGCTCGCTCCTGCGGTGCCGGTGGACTCGGCGGACCGTCCGGTCCACCTCGACCGACGCTAGCCCTGCATTCCGCGCGTGGCTGATCGTGGGTGGGTTTCGGCGTGGCGGGTTCGTCACGAGCGGGGTCGGTGG
>NZ_JBNCKT010000043.1:33912-44976 GCF_049841675.1 Micromonospora sp. DT4 | reverse complement strand
TGAAAGCCTTGTTCGGCAAGCCAGAAGTCCGCTACGCAGCCGGCTAACCACGGCACCTTTGGGTTACTGGTCAATAACCGGGAACACCGGCGTACGGGTTGTCGACCTTGACCCCGGGGGGCGGGGTGGTCGGCGGCGGCCCCGTCGTGGGCGGAGGGGTCGTGGGCGGAGGCGTGGTGGGGGGAGGCGTGGTCGGCGGGGGCGTGGTGGGCGGCGGGGTGGTCGGGTTACCGGTACCACCGTTGCAGACCACACCGTTCAGGGTGAACGACGTCGGCTTCGGGTTGCTGCCGCTCCACGCGCCGTTGAACCCGATGCTCGTCGTCGCACCGGTGCCGAGCGTGCCGTTGTAGGACATGCTGCGGGCGGTGACCTGGCTGCCGGACTGGGTGTACGTGGCCGACCAACCCTGCTGCACCCGCTGGCTGGAGTTGGGGAAGGTCCAGCCGAGCGTCCAGCCGTTGACCGGGTCGCCAAGGTTCTTGATGGTGATGTTGGCGGTGAAGCCACCCTGCCAGTCATTGCTCGTGTACGCGATGTCGCACTGCGTTGCGGCCTGAGCCGCGGTAACCGGGATTGTCACCAGCCCGCCGGCGACCAGAACGCCCGCGCCGGCGAGCGCGAGGGTCCGGCGGGGGCCGGACGGCCTTCTCCACACATTCATGCCACTGATCTCCTTGGGCGAGACCGGGCTCGCGTACGGCCCGGCGAGACGGCCCGGCGGGCGTCCTGCACGGACGGCCTCCGGCGCCACGGGATTCATTGGGGGGGCGCCCGACCCGGACGGGCGGTGGTGGTGGTGGTGATGATCGGCCGACGCGAGCCGACCGATCGGCGGCCGGTTGTCGTCCGGTGAACCGAATGCCCTCGACGACCTGCCTGCGCGGAGTGGCTCCCCGAACCGCGTGCGCCGATTCTTACATGGGAGCGCTTCCATGGCAATGGCTCGATGCGCTGGCCCCCCTCAACTCGGACGATACCCCCGAGCAGCGCGAGCGGCACCTGTCGCCCGCTACGGGATGACCGCTGCGGGTCGAGCACTGCGGGTCGACAACAGCGCGGGGCACCCGCAAGGTCGCGCGAGACCCGAGACGGCACTGCGAGCCGAGAAAGCCGCGTAGCACTCTTTAGCCGCTTACCACCAGCAAAGGTCAAAACGCGAATCTTTCCCTTCATACGTCATGAAACGGTCTAACGTCGGTCTTAGCTCGGTTGTCGCCGGGCTCAGGACAACAGGGATGGAGTGACGCAGGTCATGGCTAAGAAGATGCTCGGGAAGGTCGTTGCGGGCGCCGCGCTCGGCGGCGCGTCGCTCCTGGTGTTCGCGCCGGGGATCGCGTTCGCCGACGGGCACCACGACGAGGACGGCAAGGTCTACGCCAAGCCGCACGTCGTGAAGGCTGGCGACGAGGTCAAGCTCCTCGAGATCTGCCCGGATCGGCAGGAGCACGCGTACGTGTGGTCCAAGGTCACCGGCAAGGTCGAACTCAAGCCGGTGCGGGACGACCGGGGTGAGGACCGCGGCGAGTGGAGCGAGGAGGAGGACTCCTACGACCACGACGACAAGGGCAAGGACGAGCACGGCAAGGACGACAAGGGCAAGGACCACGAGGGCAAGGACGAGAACGGCAAGGACGAGAACGGCAGGGACGAGCACGGCAAGGACGACAAGGGCAAGGACCACGAGGGCAAGGACGAGAACGGCAAGGGTGAGAACGCCGACGACGAGCAGCCGGCCGCCGACGACGCCCAGCCTGGTGGCCAGGGCGGCGGCGCTGCCGCCGACGCCTCCGGCGACGAGGACAGCAAGGACTGGAAGGGCGAGGAGCACGGCCAGGACGCGGACGACAGCCGCGACAAGAAGGACTGGGAGTCCAAGGACGAGGACAAGAAGGACTGGGAGTCCAAGGGCCACGAGTACGGCTCCGACAACGGCCGCGAGTCCGAGGGCCGCGGGTCCGAGGGCCGCGAGTCCGAGGGCCGCGAGTCCGAGGGCCGCGAGTCCGAGGGCCGCGAGTCCGAGGGCCGCGAGTCCGAGGGCCACGACTACGGCTCCGACGACGAGTACGGCTCGGACAAGGGCTGGGAGTCCAAGGGCCGCGAGTACGGCTCCGACGACGAGTACGGCTCGGACAAGGGCTGGGAGTCCAAGGGCCACGAGTACGGCTCCGACGACGAGTACGGCTCCGAGAACGGCCGCGAGTCCGAGGAACGCGACCACGGCCGGGGCGAGAACGGCCGCGAGTCCGAGGAACGCGAGTTCGTGTACTACGGCGAGGCCAAGGTCGACAAGGACGCCAAGCCGGGTCGCTACGAGCTCAAGGGCTCGTGCGGCGAAGGCGAACTGGTCGTCCTGCCCCACGGCGGGGTCGACGGTGGTGACGGCGGCGTCAGCACCGGCACCGACCGTGGCCTGGCCACCGGTGGCGCGAGCCTGCTCGGCGCTGCCGCGCTCGGCGGGATCGTGCTGATGCGTCGTCGGCGGACCGATGGTTCGCTCGTCTGACGTGACGGCGACACGGGCCGGCGGCCGTCACGGGAGACCGTGGCGTGCCGCCGGCGCGGCCGTCGTCGTCACCCTCGCCATGATTGGCGCCGGCATGATCGGCGCCTCGTTGAAGACCACGCCCGCTCCCCGCCCCCCGCAGCCGCTGGCCCAGGCCGGTCCCCAGGTCACCGGGCCGGCGGTCGCCGACAGCGACGTCCCATCCATCGACGGGGAGGCCGCCCCGGCCGGGCTCACCCGGTCCGCCCCGACCACCATCGAGATCCCCCGCATCGGCGTCAACGCGACGATCATGTCGCTCGGCACCAACCCGGACGGCACGGTCCAGGTCCCCCCGCTGGAGCAGGCCGACCAGGCTGGTTGGTACGAGCCGGGCGCGAGCCCCGGCGAGACCGGTAACGCGGTCATCGTCGGGCACGTGGACTCGGCGAAGCTCGGCCCGGCCGTCTTCTTCGACCTCGGCTCGCTCGTGCCCGGTGACACGATCACCGTGCGGCGGGCCGACGGTCAGCCGGCGACGTTCCGGGTCGACTCGGTGAAGTCGTACCCGAAGACGTCCTTCCCCACCGAGCTGGTGTACGGGCCGAACGACCGGCCCGGCCTGCGGGTGGTCACCTGCGGCGGCCAGTTCGACGAGGCGGTGCGGAGCTACCGGGACAACGTCGTCGTCTTCGCCACCCTGGCGGCGTGAGGCGGACGTACCCGAAAGCGGTCCGGCCGGTCGGGGTCACTCCGACCGGCCGGACCGTGTCCGGCGTACCGAATCAGGCGGCGGCGGAGGTTCGCACCAGGGTGCGGATCTGCCGCAGCAGCACCGACAGGGCAGCGAGATCCGCCCGCGACTCGTCGAACTCCCCCATCGCCCGGCGGGCCCGGTGGATCGACGTCGCGTTCGACTGCTCCCACTGCTGCACCCGCTCGTGCGGCGGCAACTCCTCTGGAGTGGAGTCGAGCACCTCCGCGGTGAGCGCGGCCAACGCCGCGTACAGGTCGTAGCGCAGCGCCATCCGCGCGAGGGTCTGCCAGCGGTCCTCCCGCGGCAGCAGGGAGATCTTCGACAGCAGCGAGTCCACCCGGAACAGGTCGGAGAGCACGAAGTAGACCGAGGCCACCTCGCCGACGTCCCGCCCGCTGCGAGTCGCGGTCTCCACCACGTCCAGCAGGCCGAAGCTGTACATCAGCCGGGTCGCCCGCTCGGCCAGCTCGCGGGGCAGCCCACGCTCGGTCATCGAGTCGATGTGCGCCGCGATGCCCTGCCGCTCGCTGCCGTAGAACAGCTCCTCCATCCCCGGCAGCAGCCGGGCCACCCCGTCGCGCAGCCGGGCGATCTCGGTCGGCACGTCGATCGGCGAGCGCCGGTTGGTGACCAGCCAGCGCACGGCACGGTCGAGCAGCCGACGGGTGTCCAGGTAGACGCTGGTCTGCAACTCCGGCGAGACCTTGTTGTCCAGCGCCTCCACCGCGTCCCACAGGTCACGCAGCCCGAACACCTCGCGGACCACCACGTACGCCCGGATGACGTCCGCGGCGCTGGCCGCGGTCTCCTCGACGACCCGGAAGACGAACGAGATGCCGCCCCGGTTGATCGCCTCGTTGACCAGCACGGTGGTCACGATGTCGCGGCGCAGCCGGTGCCGGCCCATCCGGTCGGCGAACCGCTCGCGCATCGGCGTCGGGAAGTAGTTGACCAGGACCTCGGACGTCCAGTCCTCGTCGGCCAACCCGTCGGTGAGGATCTCCCGCTCAAGGACGATCTTCACGTACGCGAGCAGCACGGCGAACTCCGGCGCGGTCAGCCCGGACTCGCTGCGGACCGCCAGCTCCTCGTCCGGCGGCAGCGCCTCCAGCGACCGGTCCAACGCGCCGGACCGCTCCAACTCGTTGATCATCCGACGGTGCACGGGGAGCAGCGACGCGGCCTGGGCCTGAGCGTTGTTGATCGCCCGAGCCTGGTCGTAGTTGTCCCGCAGCACCAGCTCCGCGACCTCGTCGGTCATCCCGGCCAGCAGCTCGTCCCGCTCGGCGGTGGTCAGCTCGCCGTCGGCCACCGCGGTGTTCAGCAGGATCTTGATGTTCACCTCGTGGTCGGAAGTGTCCACACCGGCCGCGTTGTCGATGAAGTCGGTGTAGATCCGGCCACCGGTCAACGCGTACTCGATCCGGCCGAGCTGGGTCCAGCCCAGGTTGCCGCCCTCGCCCGCCACCCGGCAGCGCAGGTTGCGCCCGTCCACCCGGATCGCGTCGTTGGACTTGTCGCCCACCTCGGCGTTGGTCTGGGTGGACGCCTTGACGTACGTGCCGATGCCGCCGTTCCAGAACAGGTCCACTTCAGCGGTGACGATCGCCTTCATCAACTCCTGCGGCGACAGCTGCGTGACGTCGTCGTCGAGGCCGATCGCCGCCCGGACCTGCGGCGTGATCGGTATCGACTTCGCGGTGCGCGGGAAGATGCCGCCCCCGGCCGAGATCAGCTCCGGGTTGTAGTCCTCCCAGGAGGAGCGGGCCAGGTCGAACAGCCGCCGACGCTCCGCGTACGAGGTGGCGGCGTCCGGGTCGGGGTCGAGGAAGATGTGCCGGTGGTCGAACGCGGCCACCAGCCGGATGTGCTCGGAGAGCAACATCCCGTTGCCGAACACGTCGCCGGACATGTCGCCGACGCCCACCACCGTGAAGTCCTGGGACTGGGTGTCCAGGCCCAGCTCCCGGAAGTGCCGCTTCACGGACTCCCAGGCGCCCCGGGCGGTGATGCCCATCTTCTTGTGGTCGTACCCGGCCGAACCACCGGAGGCGAACGCGTCACCCATCCAGAAGTTGTGCGCCAGGGAGATCTCGTTGGCGATGTCGGAGAACGTTGCGGTGCCCTTGTCCGCGGCCACCACCAGGTACGGGTCGTCGCCGTCGTGCCGGACCACGTCCTCCGGCGGCACGATCTGCCCGCTGACGATGTTGTCGGTGACGTCCAGCATCGCGCCGACGAACTCCTGGTAGCAGGCGACCGCCTCGTCCCGGTCGCCCGGCTTCTGCTTCAGCACGAAGCCGCCCTTGGCGCCCACCGGCACGATGACCGTGTTCTTCACCATCTGCGCCTTGACCAGGCCCAGTACCTCGGTCCGGAAGTCCTCCCGACGGTCGGACCAGCGCAACCCGCCTCGGGCCACCGGCCCGAACCGCAGGTGCACGCCCTCGAACCGTGGCGAGTAGACGAAGATCTCGAACTTCGGCCGGGGCGCCGGCAGGTCCGGGATGGCCTGCGGGTCCAGCTTGAACGCCACGTACGCCTTCGGCCGCCCGCCGACCGGCTTCTGGTAGAAGCTGGTCCGCAGGGTCGCCTCGATCAACGTGAGGTACGAACGCAGGATGCGGTCCTGGTCGAGGCTGGCCACGTCGTCCAGCGCGCCCCGGATCGTCTCCACCAGCTCGCCGCTGCGCTGCTGCCGCTGTTCGGCGCTCAGCTCGCCCGGCGCGAACCGCGTCTCGAACAGCTCCACCAACAGGCTGGCGAGCTTCGGGTACGCGATGAAGGTCTGCTCCATGTAGTCCTGTGAGAAGACCGTGCCGGCCTGCCGCAGGTACTTGGCGTACGCCCGCAGCACCACCACCTGCCGCCAGGTCAGCCCGGCACGCAGCACCAGCTCGTTGAACCGGTCCACCTCGGCCTCGCCGCGCCAGGCCGCCGCGAACGCGTTCTCCACGTGCGGGCGTACCTCGGCCAGCTCGTGGTGTCCCTCGGGCAGCATCAGGCCGAAGTCGTACAGGTAGACCCGACCGTCGATCCGGTCCACCTCGTACGGGTGCTCGTCGACCACCCGTACGCCGAGCGAGTGCAGCACGGGCAGCACGGCGGAGAGCATCATCGGCTCGCCGTACCGGTAGACCTTGAACCGCACGTTCATCTCATCGGGCAGGTCGGCGCCCGGCACGCGGCTCCCCGGCCGGGGCGCGAGCTGCTTGCGGAACAGGTGCATCTCGAGCTGGCCGGGCTCCTCCAGAAGCTCCAGCTTGGCCAGGTCCTTCATCGCCTCGTACGGCGTGTGCCCGTCCTTGTAGCCCTCCGGGAACGCGTCGGCGTACCGGGCGAACAGGTGCTTGGCCTGCTCGTCGCCGAGCTTGCGCTCCAGCACCAGCCGGTAGTCGTCGTCCCAGAGTCGGGTCGCGTCGGCCAGCTCCTCGGCCAGCAGGTCGGCGTCGATCTCGCCGGGTGGCCGGGTCGGGTCGGTACGGACGATGTAGTGGATCCGGGCGAGCATCGACTCGGTGACCCGGGTCGTGTAGTCCACCCCGACGCCGTTCAGCTCCCGCAGCAGGATGTCCTGCATCCGCAGCCGGTTCTGCGTGGTGAACCGGTCGCGGGGAAGGTAGATCAGGCAGGAGATGAACCGCCCGTACGCGTCGCGCCGCAGGAACACCCGCAGCTGCCGCCGGCCCGCCATCCGCAGCACACCGACCACCGCGTGGTACAGGTCGTCGGTCTTGATCTGGAACAGCTCGTCGCGCGGATAGGTCTCCAGGATCTGGAGCAGGTCCTTGCCGGAGTGGCTGCGCCGGCTCAGGCCGGAGCGGTCGAGCACCTCGGCGACCTTGCGGCGCACCACCGGCAGCTCCCGGACGCTGGTCCGGTACGCGGCGGTGGAGAACAGGCCCAGGAAGCGCCGCTCACCGATGACCTCGCCGAACTCGTCGAAGATCTTGAAGCCGATGTAGTCCAGGTACGCCGAACGGTGCACGGTGGCCCGCGAGTTGGCCTTGGTGATGATGAGGAGGCGCTTCTCCAGCACCTTCTCGTGCGCCTCGTGCGTCATCGACGACAGCGACCGGGCGTCCGGCGAGTCCGAGCGCAGGATGCCCAGCCCGGTGCCTAGCACCGCTTCGAGAGCCTTGCCGTCCACCGGGTCCGTGGAATTCCCGTCGGGAGTGTCGACCAGGCGGTACTCGCGGTAGCCGAGGAACGTGAAGTGGTCGTGCGCGAGCCAGCGCAGCAGCTCCACCGAGTCGGTGATGTCCTTCTCCGGCACCGGTGGGCGGTTGTCCGAGGTGCGGGCCGAGGCCAGCTCGTCGGCGAGCGCGAGGGCACGCTGGCGCATCTTCGGCCAGTCCTCCACCGCCTCCCGCACGTCGGTGAGCACCCGTTGCAGCTCGCGGCGCAATCGCTCCCGCTCGGCCGCGTCGCGGACCGGGTCGATCTCGATCCGCATCCAGCTCTCGATGATGTCGCCGGCGATCGCGTCGTCTGGCTCCACGTCCGCGGAGACCTCGGTGAGGCGGCCCAGCGGCTCACGCCGCACCACCACCAGCGGGTGCACCAGCAGGTGCACGTCGAGGTGGTACGAGTTGAGCAGCGCGGTCACCGAGTCGACCAGGAACGGCATGTCATCGGTGACGATCTCGACGACGGTGTGGTGCTGGTCGGCGTGCGGCTCGTGGATGCGTAGCTTCAGCTCGCCGGGCACCCGCTGCTGCGCGAGGTCCCGGTGCGCCCGGGCCGCGTCGAGCATCTCCTCCGCCGTGAAGCCGACCAGTTCCTCGTCCGGGGCGAACCGCCAGAAGCGGCCGACCAGGGTCGCCGCGTCGTGGTCGTCCCCGGCGAGCGCGACGGCCTGGGCCACCAGCCGCTCCGCGTTGGGCACCGGCTCGTCGAGCTCGGCGTCCTCCACGTCGTCGGCCAACGCCTCGGTCGGCAGACCCAGATCGTAGATGGTGTCGATGCTCGACCCGGTCAGCCCTGTGACGCCCGTGTCGAGCCGGCCGTAGCCGTCCCCGTCGGTCGCCGCATCGAAGCTGTCGTCGTCCCGGCTGATGTCATCCTGCCGGAGGTCGGGTTCCGGTTTGATCGCCGGACGCCGGTCCATCGGTGCCACTCCCCTCGACCCACCGCGTCGTGGGTCACTCTGCCGCCCAGCCTAGGCCTGCCGTTTGCCGCCTCCGTCAGCGGACCGCCGGCCGGACGTCGGATCGGGACTCTGTCCTTTCACCCGTTGCGGGTCCGAGGTTGGCCGGTTGAGGGATACCCCGCCGCGCGATGTTCATCACACCGGCCCGGTCCGTCTTTCCACACGAAGAGGGCTTCACGGGACGTTGGGGACAGCGTTCGCGTACTACCGTGCAGAGCAGCCGGTTGCACCTGCTCGAAGCAGCCACCGCCGTTGGGCCAGGACTGGCGCAGGACGATCGGCGCGTCCGGGGACGGAACGACGAACCTCAACTCCCCCTCGGAGCCGTCCAGCAACGAGAGATCGGAAGGACCGCTTCATGACCTTGTCCTACCCCCGCCCCCACGGGTCGAACCGCACACGGCGGGTAGCCGCGCTCACCGCGTCCCTGCTCACTGCCGGTCTCCTGGCGGCGTGCTCCGGCGACGACGGGCCGGAGCACAGCGCCGACGCCTTCCTCGCCGGCTGGCGCAGCGGCGACCTGCAGGCGGTCGCGCTTGTCGACACGACGGGCGCCAAGGTGCCGGCGGCCGAGGTGAGCAAGGAGATCAAGGAGCTGTCCGGCGAGTTGGCGGCCACCCCGCCCACCCTGACCCGGCAGGGTGAGCCGAAGATCACCAAGAACATCGCGACGACCACCATCCGGGTGGACTGGTCCCTGCCGGGGCAGGCCCACTGGACGTACGACCGGGAGCTGCGGCTCGTCCAGGGCGACGACGACCAGTGGCAGGTCATGTGGGAGCCGCGGGTGCTCCACGAGCAGCTCGCCAAGGGCGACCGGCTGGGGCTGCGCCGCGACGTCGGCACCCGGGCCGGCCTCCTGGACGCGGCGGGCAAACCGATCGTGTCGCCGCGCCCGGTGGTGCGGGTGGGTGTGCAGCCGAACCAGGTCACCGACATCAACAAGCTGGTCAAGGATCTCGACGCGGCCTTCAAGACGATCCGTCCGGCCCTGGTTCCCGGCGTCGACCTCTCCGACCTGCCCAAGCGGGTCGCCGAGTCGGATCCGGGCGCCTTCATCGAGGTCGTGACCCTGCGCGAGGAGGCCTACAAGCAGATCAAATCTCGCGTCTACGACCTACCCGGCACCAAGTTCAACTCCGACAAGCTCGACCTGGCGCCGACCCGGGAGTTCGCCCGTGCGCTGCTCGGCTCGGTCGACCACGCGCAGGCCGACGACCTAGCCGCCCACCCCGACAAGTACGTCGCCGGCGACCTCGTCGGGCACGGTGGACTGCAGGGTCGCTACGACGAGCGGCTGCGCGGCGCACCCGGGCTGACCGTCGTTGTCGAGCGACCCGCCGAGGACGGCAAGCTGGCGCCCACCGGCACCGAGCTGTTCCGCCGCGAGCCGCAGCCCGGCCAGCCGCTGAAGACCACCCTGGACGTGGCCACCCAGAACGCGGCCGACGGGGCACTGCGCGCCGAGCCGCACCGCGCCGCGCTGGTCGCGCTACGAGTCAGCGACGGCGCGGTGCTCGCCGCCGCGAACGGCCCCGGCTCGGCCGGCGAGAACCTGGCCTTCACCGCGCAGGTGCCGCCGGGCTCCACGTTCAAGATGGTCAGCGCGTTGGGCCTGCTGGACCGGGGCGCGGTCACCCTGAACGGCCCGGTGGAGTGCAAGAAGACCTTCACCGTCGACGGCCGGTCCTTCAAGAATTCGAACAACTTCGAGTTGGGCTCCGTACCGTTCCGCACCGACTTCGCGAAGTCCTGCAACACGGCCTTCGCCTCGCTGGCCCCGAAGCTCGGCGGTGACGGGCTGGCCGCCGCCGGCCGCTCGCTGGGGCTGGAGGGGCAGTGGGATCTCGGGATGGACGCCTTCACCGGCAAGGTGTCGACCGGTGGTAGCCCGGCCGAGCAGGCCGCCGCGTCGTTCGGCCAGGGCACCACGCTGGTCAGCCCCCTGGCCATGGCCGGCGCCACAGCGGCCGTCGCCCGGGGCGCCTTCATCCAGCCGAAGCTGCTGATCGACCCGGCGCCGGCCAAGCCGGCCGTGACCGACGGACCGCTCAAGCCGCAGTCGATCGAGGCATTGCGCGCGATGATGCGCGAGGTGGTCACCGCCGGCACCGCCAGCGCGCTCAAGGACGTTCCGGGCGGCGAGGTGTACGGCAAGACCGGCACCGCCGAGTTCGACGACAACCCGGCACACACGCACGCGTGGATCGTGGGCTGGCGGGGCGATGTCGCGTTCGCCGTGTTCGTGGAGAAGGGCGGCTCCAGCACTGATACGGCCGTCCCGATCGCCGAACGCTTCCTCCGCGCCCTCCCCACCCGCTGACCGCCTGGCCCCCTCCTGCCCCGGCCCTCCTGCCCGCGGTGATCAAGAGATTCGAGCGGAATCAGGACGCGAACTTCTTGATCACCGGAGGGGCCCGGGGCAGGACAGGGCCCGACCCGGGAGCAGGACAGGGCCCGACCCGGGAGCAGGACAGGGCCCGACCCGGGAGCAGGACAGGGCCCGGCCCGGGGCTGCCGCGGGAGTCGGGGTCGGCTGGTGGTCAGGCGGTGTCGGTTCTGGAATGCTCGGTGGTGAGTGTCGGTCGTCGTAGCAGGCCTGGGCCGGCTGCGGCGGGTGGGCCGACGGGTTCGACCGCGGTCACCACACCAGCCGGCCCAGAATCGACC
>NZ_JBNCKT010000043.1:0-33813 GCF_049841675.1 Micromonospora sp. DT4 | reverse complement strand
CGGCTCGGCACGGTCCGCCGGCTCGGCACGGTCCGCCGGCTCGGCACGGTCCGCCGGCTCGGCACGGTCCGCCGGCTCGGCACGGTCCGCCGGCTCCGGAGGATCCGGCGGCTCCGCGAGGCCGGTCCGCTCGGCAGGGTCAACCGACTCCGACCGGGGCGCGACGACAACGCTGCGGGGCACCCCACCCGCGACCTCCATGCCGCGCTCGCCCGAAGGCCGGGTCTCGTCGTGCGGCCCCTTGCCGTCGAGGACCGGGCGGGGCGCGTCCGCCGGCTCGGGGGCGAGCGTGGGCCGGCTGCTGCTACGGCGGCGGGTGGGCGGGGGCCGGGGCGACAGCAGTCGTGGTGGCATCGCCTGCGGGGCGCTGACGGGGGCCAGACCGGCGACCACGGTGTTGACGATCTCGGCGGCGTACGAGCCGTCCGGGTCGTAGTCGGGGTCGAAGACGGTCAACTCGACGCCGAGGCAGTGTGGTGTGTCGACCAGGCCGGCGAGCAGGATCTCCAGCTCGGCGAAGGCGATGCCACCGGGGTCGGGGGCGTCCACGGCCGGCATCACCGCGGGGTCGAGCACGTCGACGTCGATGTGCACCCAGTAGCCCGCACAGTCGGCGAGCTGTTCGTGCGCCCACTGGGCCGTACGGGCGGCGCCCTCGGCGCGCAGCGCCGGCACCGGCCGGGTGGTGATCCCCGCGGCCTGCAGGTCGAGGCGGTACTCGTCCTGCGCGCGGATGCCGAGCACCACCACGTCGATGTCACGGAAGTAGGGCCGGCGGCCCTCCAACGCGGCCAGGTCGGCCTGCCCGCGCCCGGTGACCAGGGCCAGGTCCTCCCCGGCTGCCGCGCCGACGTAGGAGGCGTTGCCGGGGTGCCGGAAGTCGGAGTGCCCGTCGACGAAGACCAGCCCGATCCGCCCGCCGACCGCCTCGCCGAGCCGGTGCATGGCGAGCGCGGACCCGAGCAGCACGGAACAGTCGCCACCCAGCACCACCGGGAACTCGCCCCGGTCGATGATCGAGCCGATCCGCTCGGCGAGCGCGAGCGAGTAGTCGGCGATCTCCCGGGCGTGGCACACGCCGTCGCCGGGCCGCCAGTCACCGGGGTCGTACCGGGGTGGGGTGAGGCATCCGGCGTCGCGGGCCCGCAGCCGGGCCAGCAGGTCGTGGTCGCGCAGCGCGCCGGGCGCCTTCGCGCAGCCCGGCACGGAGGTCGACGTCGGTGGCCGTAGGCCGAGATTTGTCGGCGCGTCGAGGACGGCTATCCGGCGCATCACGAGCTCCCGTCCCCGGTGGTGGAGCGGGCCGGCGAAAACGCCGGCCCGCGCTGGCGTACTACGAACTCACGATCGTGCTGCGGTCTCAGAACAGGGCGCTGGCCAGGGCCCGACGGGCCGAGGCGACCGCCGGATCGTCCGGGCCGGCGATGGAGAAGAGCGACACCAGGTGCTGGCGGACCGTCTCGCGGTCCTCGCCGGCGGTGCGCCGGACCAGGCCGACGAGCCGTGCGTACGCCTGCTCGGCCAGCCCGCTGAGCACCTCGATGTCGGCGGCCAGCAACTGGGCCGCGACATCGTCGGGGGCAGTCTCGGCGGCGGCCAGCGCGGTGGCCGGGTCAGCGCCTGCCATCCGGCGTGCCACGCCGACCTGGGCGAGGCCCGCCGTGGCCGCGGCGTCCGCGGGAGCGTCGGCGAGGATCTTGCGGTACGCCTGCTCGGCGGCGTCCAGGTCACCGCTCATGAGCGCGTCGTCCGCCTCGTCGAGGCGCGGGTCCTCCGGTTCGGCGACGGTCACGCCGCCGGCCTTCAGCACGGCCTGGATCCACTGGCGGAGCTGGGCTTCGGGCACCACACCGGAGAAGGCGTCGATCGGCTGGCCGCCGACGACCGCGTAGACCATCGGGACGCCCTGGACCCGGAACATCTGGGCGATCCGCGGGTTCTCCTGCACGTCTACCCGGGCCAGCACCCAGGTGCCGCCACTCTCGGCGGCCAGCCGATCGAGCACCGGGGCGAACTCGTCGCTCTCGGGGAAGCCAGCCGCGCCGAAGAAGACGATGACGGGCAGGGCCATCGACTGCTCGAGCACCGCGGACTGGATGGTCGCCTCGGTGACGTCGACGATGGAGGCGTTGCCGCCGGCGGACGGTGCGCCCGGTACGCCGGCGGACGGGCCGCCCTGCGGGGGTGTGCCGGGGCGGGTACTGGCTGGTGCGGGGCCGCGCAGCGTGCTGAGGTCGACCGCGCCGCGGGTGAAGATCGACGAGGTGATCCGTGGGTCGCTCATGGTTACCTAGTCTCGCACGCGAGCCCGGATTCCCGGCTCACCCACAACTCCGACGTTGCAACTCTCACGCCCCACTCCACCCCGGGCGATCGGGCAGTTCCCGCCGCCGAGACGGGGCGTCCGTCAGGCAGCGACCGCGCGAATCGCCGGGGTGGCGGTATCGGTCAGAAACGGGCGGGTTCGCGGTAGGTGCCCCACTCGGCCCGGAGGGCGTCGCAGATCTCGCCGAGGGTCGCCTCGGCGCGGACCGCGTCGAGCATGGCGGGGATCATGTTCTCGTCGGTGCGGCTGGCCTCGATCATCCGGGTCAGCGCGGCGCGGACCGCCGAGGAGTCCCGGCCGCTCTTGCGCTCGGCGAGCACCCGGCGCTGCTCCAGCTCCACCTCGTGGGAGATGCGCAGGATCTCCAGCTCCTTGGCGACCGTGCCGGTGTGGCAGTTGACGCCGACGATTTTCTTGTCGCCCTTCTCGAGTGCCTGCTGGTAGACGAAGGCCGACTCGGCGATGTGGCCGGTGAACCAGCCGTCCTCGATGCCGCGCAGGATGCCGGAGGTCATCGGGCCGATCTGGTGCGGACCCTCCCCGCCGAGCTGCCGGATCCGGGCGAAGATCTCCTCCGCCTCGGCCTCGATCTTGTCGGTCAGCGCCTCGACGTACCAGGAGCCGCCGAGCGGGTCGGCCACGTTGACCACGCCGGTCTCCTCCATCAGCACCTGCTGCGTACGCAGGGCGATCTCGGCGGACTCGTCGGTGGGCAGCGCGAGCGTCTCGTCCAGGGCGTTGGTGTGCAGCGAGTTGGTGCCGCCGAGCACGGCGGCGAGCGCCTCGACGGCGGTGCGCACCACGTTGTTGACCGGCTGCTGCGCGGTGAGCGACACCCCGGCGGTCTGCGTGTGGAACCGCAGCCACAGCGCCTTCTCACTGGTGGCACCGTAGACGTCGCGCAGCCAGCGGGCCCAGATCCGGCGGGCGGCACGGAACTTGGCGATCTCCTCGAAGAAGTCGAGGTGCGAGTCGAAGAAGAAGCTCAGCCCGGGCGCGAACACGTTCACGTCGAGCCCGCGTGAGAGACCGAGCTCCACGTAGCCGAAGCCGTCGGCCAGGGTGTACGCCAACTCCTGCGCGGCGGTCGAGCCGGCCTCGCGGATGTGGTAGCCGGAGACCGACAGTGGCTTGTAGCGCGGGATCTCGGCCGCGCAGTACTCCATCAGGTCGCCGATCAGGCGCAGGTGCGGCTCGGGGTCGAACAGCCACTCCTTCTGCGCGATGTACTCCTTGAAGATGTCCGTCTGGAGCGTGCCGTCCAGGGTGGACAGCTCGGCGCCCTGCCGCTCGGCGGCGACCAGGTACATGCAGAACACCGGCACGGCCGGGCCGGAGATCGTCATGGAGGTGGTGACGCCGGCCAGGTCGATGCCGTCGAAGAGCGCCTGCATGTCGGTGGCGGTGTCGATGGCGACACCACAGTGCCCGACCTCGCCGAGGGCCTGCAGGTCGTCCGAGTCGCGGCCCATCAGGGTCGGCATGTCGAACGCGACCGACAGGCCGCCACCCCCGGCGCCGAGGATCATCTTGTAGCGCTCGTTGGTCTGCTGGGCGTTGCCGAAGCCGGCGAACTGCCGGATCGTCCAGGTCCGCCCGCGGTAGCCGGTGGGATACAGACCCCGGGTGTACGGGTACTCGCCCGGCCAGCCGATCCGCTCGAAGCCCGGGTAGGAGGCGCCTTCGGGCGGCCCGTAGACCGGGTCGACGGTCATCCCGGAGAGCGTGGTGAAGTCGGCGTCCCGCTTGCGCGCGGAGTCGTACCGGGCCTGCCAGCGTGCCCGTCCGGCGGCGATCTCGTCGGCGTCCATGCGCAGGGCTCCTCCTCGGTTCCTGGACTGGAATTCGAGTGTAGAGCCCCCGCCTGAACGATCGCTAAGTCACGCCGTACCGGCGGGTCACCGGTGATTCAGGGTGGGGGCAGGTCGAGGGCGCGCACCGCGTCACGGAGGTGGTGGGCGCGGGCGAGCAGGCGGCGGGCGGTGGGATCCCCGAGGTGGAGTTGACAGCAGCCCCCGTCCAGGTGGACCACCACCTGCTCGCCGGGGTGGTGCACGGCGAGCTTGCGGATCAGCGGCAGCGGGTCGACCGTCGGACCAGGCAGGGCAGGACTGTGCGGCACCGGGATGGGCTGGGCAACCTCCACGGGGGCGGCCTCGGTGATGGCGTTGTCCAGATGATCGAGGCAGAACGCGATGGCCGCCTCGACAGTCGGACGTACCGGCGGGTCGATCCGGTCGGCCGGCGTGCCGGGCGGAAGCAACTGGATGCCCCACTGCCATCCGCGCCAGCCCGGCGGGTCGGTGGCTTCGTACCTGTCGCACCGGACGGTGACGGCGACGGCCAGTCGCAGCCCGAGGGCGAGCCGGAACAGCTCCGTCAGTGACGGGACGTCGGGGGTGCGCGCCACGACGATCAGCCGAGCACCGGGCCGGCCGGCGGCGGTCCGGGTCACGAAGTGCCGCACCGGGTCCACTTCCGGTGGGGCCATGCCGACCCCGTCCCGCAGCATGACGTCGAGAGGCTGGCCGCCATCGGCCTCGGTGAGGTCGTCCGGGCGTACCCCGAAGTCGGTGGCCTGGTCGGCGAGCCGGTAGCGGCCTGGAAGCTGGTGGAGGCGCCGCTCCAGCGGGGTGGTCGGTTCCCCTGGTCGGGGCAGCCAGGTGTCGTGCCGGGCCCGGCGGTGCAGGTCGGTGACCGTGACGGTGAGTCCCCGGTGGAGGCGGCGGCTGCCCCGGCAGGTGTCGCAGGGGAAGACCGAGGGCGCGAACCCGGCACCGACGCACCGGGCGCAACCGGGGGCGGCGACCTGACCGTCGGCCACGCAGTCGCAGCGCTGCAACCTGCTGCCCGGCGCGCAGTCGGTGCAGTCGACGTACCCGATCGGGGTGCCCTGCCAGGACGGCGCGGGCGGTTCCCCGGCCCGGCGCAACACGGTAGTCGGCCGGCGGGAGACCTGCCCGGTGGCCCGCCCGTGCAGCACAACTGTGGTGCCGCCGGGCACCAGCCGGGTGTGCCACCAACGACCGTCTCGCCAGATGGCCTGCGCGGCGGGGGCCCGGTCCAGGTCGGCCCGGACCCGACGGGCGAGCCGGTCCGGGTCGGCGGCCGGGGGCGGCGGCCGGTCGACCGGCCGGGGCGCGACGGTGTACGCGGGCGCGTGCAGCCCCCGTTCGCCGAGCCAGGCGAGCGCGTCCGCGACGGTGGTCCGGGCCAGCGCCGCCGGCAGGTCGGTGGCGCACCCGCGGGTCTCCTCCGGTACGTCGCCTCCGGGCACCTCGAAACGGACGTGCCAAGTGGCCCCGAAGAAGTCGTCACGACGGGCCTCGATCACCAGGTCGAGGCAGAGCAGCTCGGCCAGCCCACAGAACCGTCCGAGGGTCTGCGCGGCGGTCTCCGCTGGGGGCAGGTGGGTACGCCCGAGGTAGAGCCGCCACGGCTG
Organism: Micromonospora sp. DT4; assembly: GCF_049841675.1. Taxonomy (NCBI): domain Bacteria; kingdom Bacillati; phylum Actinomycetota; class Actinomycetes; order Micromonosporales; family Micromonosporaceae; genus Micromonospora; species Micromonospora sp. DT4. The sequence goes on along the minus strand of NZ_JBNCKT010000043.1, from coordinate 28,045 downwards.
GGTGTCCCCCCGGACGATGGCCTGCGCCTCCAGTTCGTCCCGCCGCCCGGCGGGCAGGTCGGGCCGCCACGACCGGCCCAGCGCCAGGACGAGGTCGGCCTCCTCCCACGGCCGCCGCCGATCGACCAGGCCGGCCGCCCCGACCTCCCGGGTCAGCTCGTCCCGCAGCGGGGCCAGCGCCAGGCACCAGCCACCGTCGGGGCCACGGGTCGGTGTGAGGCTGCCCGGCACGACGTTGCGCGAGGCCACCACACCGGTGTCCAGGTTGGCGACGGTGAGCACGAGCTGCGCCCGACGCCGGCCCCGCTGCCCGCAGTCGAAGCACCCGACGGCGAGGGTGCCGGTCCCCCGGCAGAGCTGGCAGTCCCGGAACGCCGTGTCGGCGACGTCGTCCCACTCCACCAGCAGCCGGTTGCCGCCGTCGCGGCACTGGCAGGGTTCCAGCTTGAAGGTCAGCCCAGCGCAGGTCGGGCAGGTGATCACCGGCGGCCCGCTCACGTGGTCAGCCGCCGGGCGCAGGGGCCGTCGTGGTCGGCCCGCAGCACGCAGCGCCGGCCGCCGGTCAGCCGCACATCACAGAAGACCCGATGGCGTACGCCCTGGTCGTCCTCGGCCGAGACGGTGGTCTCGCCGGGATCGGCCTGGGCCAGCACCCCCGCCCAGCGGGCCAACACCCGGGCCAGCCGGACCGCGCCGGGCAGGTCCCCGGCGACCACCGGCAGGTGGACGACGAACCGCTCCCGGCCGTTGGTCACCGGTACCACCCCGCGTTTACTCGGTGTCGGGCCTGCGCGGACTGCCAGGAGCGCAACGCGTCCCGGATCCGGGCGGCCTCGCGCCGACTGTCGCTGAGCGCCTGGTAGGCGGTGGCCAGGTCGGTAGCGACCCGGTCGAGGAACTCCTGCACCTCCCCCGGGTCGAGCCCTCGCCGGCCGAACCGGGTCCAGCGGAACTGCCGCTCCCGCACCTGCCACGGTCGTAGTGGGCGGTAGGCGGCCGAGCGATAGCAGCCCGGCCGGCGTGGGTGTCGGGCGTGCCGGGCGGGTCGGGCGGGTCGGGCGTGCTCAGGTCGACCGAGTAACCGGCGGATCAATCGCACAACGACCTCCCTCTCTGTCGTAGGGATTCGGTGTCGAAAGGGTTGGAAGGGGTGGGGCCACCCGCCGCGCACGGGCAGACCCACCCCGCCCCGCGACCGCAGCATCGACGGGCGGTACGGCAGCGAGGCAGTTCAACGGCATCGGGTTGTCATTGCGGTTTTCACCCGAGCACCGACAGTCACTGCGACTATACGTACCGGGGCTCAGGGGCACAACCAGTTGGCCGTACGGGGGAATAAGGCTTATGCGCCATGACCATCGATCCGCGTTCTCACACGCCGGTCTATGTGCAGCTCGCGGACCTGCTACGGCAGCGCATCGAGTCGCGGGATCTTGTACCTGGCACCGCCCTGCCTAGCGAGGCGCGGTTGACCCAGGAGTACGGGATCGGCCGGGAGGCGGTTCGCATGGCGATCGCGCTGCTGCGCACCGAAGGCTTGGTCAACACCGTCCGTGGACACGGCAGTTATGTCCGCGAGGAACCGGAGCGACGGCAGGTCGAATTGATGGCAGGTGGATCGGTCATCGCGCGGATGCCGAGTGGGGCCGAGCGCCGGAGCATGCAGCTCGACGAGGGCGTACCGATTCTTGAGGTTCACAGCCCGCAGGGCGACGTGGAGCTGCTACCGGGCGACGAGGTCAAGCTGACCCGCCCGAAACACGGCTGAGCCGCCGGACCGGGCTAATCGAGGGACCAAACTCGCGCGCCGCCTTCTCGCCTGCCCGAACTCGCCACAGTCACGCGCCCAGCAGCCGGCGCAGCCGGACATTGACGGGAACGCACGAGATGACTCCGTTGCGTAAGCTGCCGTCAACTGATCGCGTTGGCGAGTGGCCGGACGCGATGGACCGGGGAGGGCATGTTGAGCGCGGCTCAGATCATCACGCGGTTGACCGCTGCATCGCAGAAGCTGGACGAGGCGCAGGCCAAACTCCTGGCGGCGAAGCAGGACACCGCCGACGCTCGGACGCTCGTGGCGGGGGCGTTGGAGGGCGGTTCGGAGCAGCTCACCGGTCAGATTGGCGGGCTGACCGAAGCTGTCGGCCAGGTGGCCAGCCGCATGCCGGTGACGAAGCAGCAGATCTAGGCGACTATCGCGAAGGTCCGCGCACTGGGAAACTGAGTGCGGGTGGTGGCAGCGAATCCAGCCAGCCACCCGCCGTGATACCGCAGCTCCGACCATCGGTGCCCGCAGCAGACCTCCGCAACGCGGCCCGATCCCGCGACATCAACGCCGCCCCCGCACCAAGCAGACGACGGAGGATTGGCTCAGACGACATAGCCGTCGGTGGAGCCGCAGCCGGCACCGCCTGGGCCAGCGTTTCGGAGTTCCTTCCACCGATCCCCAAGGCGAACATGGGTGTCATTCTTGGTGCCGTGGCAACATGGGGTTCCGTCAAAGCCCGCAGAGAGAAACCACCAGGAGGATCGGATCCAACATGAGGATTGACGCTCACGTTGAGGAAAAGGTGCGGGACACCCTCCACTGGGCGGTGAAGCAGGAGCCGGCCGAGTTCGACAGTGCGCTGGCAAAATTCACCGACGACGCGGCTCGTCTGGCATCCCTGGAACTGCTCGCCCAAATCTGCCGGTACGTTTCGGCTCAGGCATTCGGGCATGTGCCCTCCCACCAAGAGCTTGATGCGCTCGCCGCCGAAGTTGCCACGAATGAACAGTGGGCCGCTCTCTCTGCCAGCGAAGTAGCAACGTTCCTCAAAGCTGTGGTTCACGGGCAACCACCGGCCGGTCAACTGACCACCAGTGGCTATGTGGTCATGTCCTTCGTCGTTGCGGCAAGCCTGCTGTCCTCTCAGCCCAAAACCGAAGGCGAATGGTGGTTCGACTATCTCGACCGGGTTGAAGCAGCCCTCGAAGCAAGCGCGTGATGCTCGGGTGCCCGCCTCGTTCGCGGCGGACACCGAGCATCGACTACAGCAGTCTCGCGGTGCCGTCGGGTACGTCGTGGTCGTCGTTACTGAGGCCGTACAGCGGTTTGCGGTCTGCGGTGCCGGCGGGCCAACGCACACCAGCGGCGGCCAACTGGGCTCGGTCGAGTATGTCGCCCGCCATCACGGCGGCGAGGAGTTCGGCCTGCGCGGGTTCCAGCTCGACCAACCGGGTCAGCACGGTCAGCAGGTCCACGAATTCCCCGGTCCAGGCCGGCTCCCACATATCGACGTGCAGGTCGTCCAAGGGAGATCCACGTCGTCCGCCTGGTTCCTTCTTGCGGTAGTTGAACCATGATTTGATCACGTTCCGGCCACCAACGGCGTAGTCCCACACATCGGGTCCGACTGGTCCGAACTCACCATCACCGATCGCGATGACATGACGCTCTGGGTCATAGCTGATCGTCTCGGGAACCCGGGTCACGGCAGCCAACGACAACGGCTGCCTTCCATCGCCTACCGGAAGCCGAACCGAACCGCCCGGCTGCTCGGAGCCGCTGAACGCCTGGCCGTAGGTGTGCAGCCAGAGGACCTGACGACCGATCTCGACCGCCGTGATCCAGAGCACGGCATCGCTGGTGATGGGCACTCGCACGCCCGGCGTGGTCAGCTCGTCGATGAAGGTCGCGGTGAAGGCCGGATGAGCTGTGATACCGGCGACATAGGCAAGGACATCCGCTGCGGCGACCTCGATGTCCAGCCGTTCGGAAAGCGCCACCAGGAGACCAGGAGCGAGATTCGGCGCACCGCCCGGGTGCAGATGCGGCAGCGTCCGGCCACCTTCCGATCCCTTGAAATAATCGAAGTCTGGGATCAAAGAGGTAAAGACGAGCCCCGGGCCGGACTGAATGCTCTTGCGGTGCTGCTCGATGGCGAAGACCTGGCCGGGTATGCGGGCTGACCAGAGGTCACGGCGCGGCATGTCCATGACGCGCGGGTCAGCAAGCACCCACTGCCGGTCGAAGGCCCGGTAGCCGACCCGCACCAGGGCAGCGGTCGGTTCGACCTCGTCCATCACCGGGACCTTCGGGTTCGGATGGGTGTCGTCCCCCGGCAAGCGCGGCTTCACCTTGACGAGGGTGGCGTCTCGACCCTCCTTGAACAGTTCGGCCTTTCGCTCCCGGTCCGTTTCACCGACCAGCCTCGCCCACCGGCGGCTCAACACGTCTCGGCTCGGCGCGTAGACCCATGTGCGGGTGGGGAACAGCCCCGGGGAATACCAGGGCATCAGGTCGTCGAGCGCCGGGTAGTTGTCCCAACTGCCGGCGGCGGCCGGGGTGAGCGGGGCCTCCCAGTCGGTGCGACAGTCTCGCCAGCCACCGTCGTCGAGCTGTACCTCGGCCAGCGCGGCCAGCTTGTCCGCCCGGCGGCCGGTGAGGGTGCGGTGGTGGATCAGCGCCGGCTTGTCCCGGGTGGCCTCGGCGGTGCGCACGAAGATGCCGATGGCGAGCGGCTGCCGGACGCCGGGGAAGATCCGGGTCGGAATGTCCGGCGTCTGTCCCTCGGGCGTGAGGTCGATAATCCAGCCTTCGGAGGCGTACCGGCGCAGGTACCTGCGCATGCCGGTGAAGGCCGGCCCGGCCAGGTAGCCGGAGGTGGTGACGAAACAGATGACACCGGCGTCGCCGTCGACCGCGGTGCGGGTCGATTCCCACACCTTCCAGGTGGCCCAGCGCCAGAAATAGACGTAGAAGTTCTTCAGTTTCGCCTTGACGCGCTCGATGCCGGGGACGTACCAGTCCTCCAGCGGTGCCGGAGCGCCCTTCTTGCCGTCGAGGCCGGTCGTGCCGTTCTCCACCCAACCGCCCTCGCCGTTGGCGAGCTCCGCGTACGGCGGGTTCCCGATCACCACTGTGACGTTGGCGTTGGCCTTGACCGCGTTGGCTCGCCGCCGGGCACGGGCGATGAGCTGCATGCCCGAGCCGAGCTGGACCTCGCTGGCGTGCGGGTCGTCGAGGGTATTGGTGACGAAAAGCTTCAATCCCCCCGGGGGAGGGGATGCCCGGTGCGAGGCGAGCAGGTCCGCTGCGCGCAGCTCGGCCACCGCGTACGGACCCATCTGTAGCTCGAACCCCACCATCCGCTCCGCCGCCAGGCTGACGGCACCGGCCACCGCCCCCGGGCCGTCGTGAGCCTCGGCGACCTTGGCGATGCGTTCGAGAACAGTTTGCAGGTATGTGCCGGTGCCCATCGCCGGATCGACGGTGAGCACGTCCGGATCGGCGAAGCCGCGCGGCTTGTCCAGCCGGGACACGAGGACGTTCTCGGTCAGCCGGACCATCTGCTCGACCAACTCGACCGGGGTGTAGTAGGACCCGGACGCCTTCCGCAACTCGGGGTCGTACTCGTCCAGGAAGTGCTCGTACAGGTGCAGGTAGGTGTCACGGCGGCCCCGCCGGACCCTCGGCCAGTCGACGGCGTCGGCCACCCGGGCAAGCAGATCTAGGGTGACCTTGAAGTCGGCGGCGACGGCGTCGGTGAGCAGTTGCAACGCTCGCCCCATCAGGGAGTGCTCGGCGCGAAGCTCCTCGCCGATAGTATGCAGCGACCTGCCCGTCACCGAGATCGAGTTGCTGCGGGCCAGCAGCAGCGCGAACGTGACCGCCTGTGCGTAACCGTCTGCGAAGGTGGCGTCGTCGGCCTGCGGAAAAAGCATCCGCCGCCAGTCCTGCGCCAGCCCCAGGAAGGGTTGGATCTCCCGCTCGGCGCCGCCTCGGATGGCCTTGCGCTCAGCGGCGATCTGGTCCAGGACCTCGCCCCGCAGCAGGCGTGTGAGTGGGGCAATCGCGCGGACCAACGCACCGACGCTGGTGATCGTGTCCGGCTTCCACCTCAGGAACTCGATGAGCAGCTTCTCGAAAGCCGGCGGGGCGGTGACGTCGCCGCTGTCGAGGGTGCCGATGAACCGCACCGGCGCGTCATACAGCTCCCGATCCCGATAGAGCCGCCACTCGGTGCCATTGGTGTAGAGCAGGTTCGGCAGGTCGCGTTGGCGTTCCCACTGCACCCGGTCGTGACCACGCAGGGCACTCGGATCGATGCTCTTGCGGGGTTCCTTGACCTCCACATATCCGGTGATCGCGCCGCCCACGCTGACCCCGTAGTCCGGCCGGACCTGCCGCTCGGCGTCGCGGACCTCGTCGTGGAAGACGGCGGTGACGCCCAACTGCCTGCCTGCGGCTCCGAGCAGCGTCTCGATCGGGCCGCGAATCGCCGCCTCACGCTCGCCAGGGCCGGACAGCTTCGCGGCACAGGCCGCACCGAATTCGCGAACAGCGATGTCCAACCAGCCTGCGATCCCCGCCACCCCTACCCCCACTGACGCTGGCCACGCTCAACCGGCCGTTGCGAACCGAAGAGCAGACCTTACCGGTTGTGCCCGACATCCGGCTGCCAAGTGCCGCCCGTCGTACGCGTTCGGCCACTCAGACGGCGGCTGTTCCGGGATCGCCCATCGCCACGTCGTCCACCCGGATGTTGACCTCGTCGACTCGCAGCCCGTACGCCTCGACGGCCTCGGTCACCTTCGCCCGCACCTCGCTGGTGATCTGGGGCACCGGCTGACCGGCCTGGATCACCAGCACCAGGTTGACCACTGCGGCATCGCCGGTCACGTGTGCCGAGCAGCCCCGCCGGGCGTCGCCCACCTGGTCCAGCCCTACCCGGTCGAGCACGGTGTTGAAGAACCGCGCCACGTCCCCGCCCAACTCCGCTACGCCGGGTACCGCGCGGGCCGCCGCGACGGCAATCTTCTCGATCACCTCGTCGGAGACCTTCGTCGTGCCGCCGGCCACCGCCGGCACCGGCCCCAGCTCCTGCGTCGCCTCGTGGTTCACGTCCCGCTCCTTGTTCGCATCTAATGGTGCCCGAGCCGCCCCGGACCATGGAGTAACGTCTTACTACGAGCCTTGATGCTTTTCTCTATGTAATCCTGCAGCCGGTGGTTCCCGTGCAGAAGATCAGCGTAGTTCGGCCACTCTTGCGTTACCCGTTCAACTACTGAGGCAACACAATCATCCAATCCGGCATTCTTTGCACTCAACCGCTCCTCGAGCCGCCGGAATGTCCCTAAGGAAATCCGATGAAAGGCTCGGCTCCCGCCGAACTTGAGCCCGAGATCCTCTGGCCGATCGCCCAGATCGTACGGTCCTGTCGAGACAAGGTCATAAGCAGGGGCGAGAGTTGGGACCCGAGGATCTCGATATATCAGAGTCCAATTCTTGAGGTGGGCGTCGCCGTTCGAAATTAGAACAGAGAAAGCGAGCCGACGCGCAAACTCACGAAGTGCTTCGGTGTCACGCCGCCGGTAGATCAGACTTGCGACGGTCTCGAAGTTGCCCAGATATTTGCGATCGGGGTAGACATTCCGCACCTGAGCCAGATCCTCGATGTGGACAAGCCCTCTGCCGACGCCCCGATCGAAACGCCTGATCGCATACGCGTATTCTTCGCCCGTCGACCATACTGAGGGTGGCAACCGATCATCAACATCTGCGCGGGCAACCAACGCGATGTCCGGAACATCAATGCCCGCGGCTCGCGCGAGAGACATCATGGCGAACTCATTGCGCGGAACGTCGCGGAAGCGGTTATCTGGCAGCTTTACGATCCAGTCACCACCCATGCCCCGCGCTGGGAGAGTGAGCCTATCCTGAATCTTCAGCATCGAGAACTTCATCGCGACGCCGGCCAAGGAGAACCTTAGTCCCGGCTCGTACGCGCCTTCGCTCTCCACGTGCGGATAAACATCCTCGCCGGACGACACCACATCATCGTCGGGCTCCTCAGTAGCTGTTCAGCGTGAGTAGATGGGCGGCCGAATCGGTCTGACCTGTGGTTATGCGCTCATACGGTGGGTCGATCTTGACCCTGCAGCCGCTCCTGCCAGCTGTGGCCGTCCGCTCTGTAATGGTTTGACCAGATCGGCGAGAGTCTCGACAAGGCATGATCATGCCGTTGACGTTGGCTGAACACGTACGCTCCTCACCCTCCGGCAAAACCCTTACTGCACCGGGCAAGTCGTGCCCGACCTGCGCCAAGAGCTCCATTTCTCGCTGCCCGTTCACACCCCGTTCGTCTGCTATCCAGTCACGGAGCCTGCCCTCGGGTAAGAGGTTGGAGAACCAAGCCGGGAGACGCACGGCTGCCGCGTGGACGGCGGTAGGACGGTCCTCAAAAACAAGGCCCATGACAGGCCGATTTGGGTCCTCCCGGTACTGCCGATCAAGACTGAACCACGTCCGATCGCCCACCTGCTGGAGCGTTCCGACCCGCTGATCACCCAACCAAACTCCGAACCAGGAATCAGAAGAGACCATCCGAGACTTCCTCATCAGGCGAGTCTTCATCCTCGACGACGAGGTTGGAAAGGGCAGGGGTGTTTTCGAAGTTCCACTCGCAGCTTCGGGCCAGGAAGTCCGTGAGTTGTTCACTGAGAACGAGTTGACGAACTTCAAGGAATTCGGACGTTTCCCCACGGCCAATCAATTCAATCATGTGGGCGTTTAGGCAGTGGGATTCCAGGACCTGGCGCCATAGGGTCTCACCCAGACCATCTGGCCTCCGAACTACAAGCGCATCTACTACCCCCAACTCTCCTTCCACGCTTGGCAGAAGAACACGATCAGCTGCCCACAACCGAAGTGGCTGTGGTACCGCATATCGCGACACCACGTAACGCACTGCGTCCAACGCCGTGGGTCTGTCCTGTAGCGAAAGGGAGAGGTCCTCCCGCGAGAATGGGTCACCCGTACTCAAGGATCGCGGCGCAAGACTCCACCATGAGCAGAGGACGATCTTTGTGGCAGCCTCGTTACTCCGGAATCGCTGGAGATTCGGCAGCGGGGCATTCGGATGCTCAACCCACCTGTGCAACTCCGAGAGCGAACCACTCAGATCATCCGGTTGCACTGCGTAATTGAGGAAGCGTATCGCTCCAGTCGTGCTGCCCCGAAACACCCCCGGCCCGACCAACGCAGCTCGCCAAAACCATCTCCTCAAAAGGAGCAGGCTTCGAGGATCCGGGTCCGGGTGGTGAGCAAAGAAACGAGTCAAGACCACGATCAGGTAGCTGTATGGGAGCATGCTGAAGTGGGGAACACCGGCATCGTTCTGCAAGAACGTCACGGCGCGTCGCATAGCGTCCTCACCCAAGGCATACGCTGTATCGCGGTCCTCGTCGGGGAACTCAATTATGGCTCGGTTGGGTTGATGCGCCCGCCGCGACGGACTTATTTTCTCTTCGGCGCCAAATTCATTCCTGATTTCGCGCTTAACGTCAGGACCGCGGCGGGCCAGCACCGCCTGCAAAATTGTGTCATTATCGATCAAACCAAACCCAAGATCATCATCTATGTTTTGAGCGATCCGGTCCAAGGTCGATGTCGTGTCCTTCGCAGCTTCATCGCCGGGGAACAGACCGGCGAAAATCTCGGCACGGCTCAACCTCTTCCCGAAGTTGTTCATCCGGTCGAAGATATCCTGCAGCACCCGTGGATCGTCCTGCACGACCTCGTACGCAGGAACCCTGAACTGACGCAGTGTTCGGGTGACATCGTTGGCTTGCTCTACAAAGGGTGCCACCTCGGGGTGACTGCTGAACCAGCGGAGCACACGCGTGAGGTCGAAAAGCACTGGCAATGGAACGATCGCCGGCTCCTCAACCTGAGGGAGCGGAACGAATTGCTCACTCCTCAAATCGTACGCGAGCGCGAATCGTGGATCCTCCATCCCGTCAGGATGCAACGCATTGGCCAAGCTGATGATTCGTTGCTGGCCGTCCACCACCCATAAAGCGTCGCGGGTTTCTGGTGCTGAAATCCGCAAAGCACCCAGTTGAAGTGTCTCGGCGACCGCAGGACGGCGCCAAAGCAGGAAGGAGCCTACGGGATAACCCAGAACAATACTTTCAAATAGCCGCATCACGTCGGTCCGCTGCCAACGAAGTGGTCTCTGAAAGTGGGGAACACGGATCCGACCGCTCCACGCGAGCTGGGTCAACTCCTCAAGGTCGAGGGTGGTCGCCTTGGGTCGCGTCTCTAGCCCAACGCTCACGTGGAACCCCTCCTCTTGCGGTTGAGGCGAGTCGACGAAGTGCGTACTCCCCTGATCCGAAGAGGACTCTACCTGCCGAGAGACAGTGAGCCGTTACCGCAACGATGCGCGTAGGTGCTGATCAGCCCAACTGGCTCACCAGGGTGTCCGCCGCCGCGTACGGGTCCATCGCGCCCTCGGCGACCTTGGCGGCGAGCGTGCTCAACTCCGTACCGTCGCGCAGGGAGCCAATCCTGGCGCGCAGCGCGCCCAGCGCGATGGCCTCGATCTCGGCGGCGGCCCGCGCCTCCTGCCGGCGACGCAGCTCGCCGTGCTCGACCAGCCAACCGCGGTGCTTGTCGACGGCGGCGGCGATGTCGTCGATGCCCTCGCCCCGGGCCGCGACCGCGCGGACCACCTGGGGCCGCCACTGCCCCGGGCCGCGCTCACCCAGGGCGATCATGCCCTGGATGTCACGGACGGTGGCGTCGACGCCGTCCCGGTCGGCCTTGTTGACGACGAACACGTCGGCGATCTCCAGGATGCCGGCCTTGACGGCCTGGATCGCGTCGCCCATGCCCGGGGCGAGCAGCACGAGCGTGGTGTCGGCCAGCGAGGCGACCTCCACCTCGGCCTGTCCGACGCCGACGGTCTCCACCAGCACCACGTCGCAGCCGGCGCCCTCCAGCACCCGGACCGCCTGCGGCGTCGCCGCCGCCAGCCCCCCGAGGTGGCCCCGGCTGGACATCGACCGGATGTAGACGCCCGGGTCGGTGGCGTGGTCCTGCATCCGCACCCGGTCGCCGAGGATCGCTCCACCGGTGAACGGGCTGGACGGGTCGACCGCCAGGACGCCGACCCGGTGCCCGCGCGCCCGCAGCGCGCGGACCAGCTCGTTGGTGGTGGTCGACTTGCCCACACCGGGCGAGCCGGTCAGACCGACGACCTGGGCCTGCCCGGCGTACGGCGCCAGCACGGCGGCGATCTCCGGCAGCAACGGATCGCCCTTCTCGACCAGGGTGATCAGGCGGGCCACCGCACGGGGGTCACCGGTGCGGGCCCGCTCGACCAGTAGCGGTACGTCCCGGCTGCGGCGCACCGACGTGGTGCTCGCCGCCGGAACGCTCTCGGCCGCCTCGCTCACTGTGCCATCTTCGTTCGCGACCGCGGGGCTCGCAAAAACGGCTCGCTCCTCGCGGTCACTGGTCCGCCGCAGCATTTCCCGGCACATGGATGATCAGCGCGTCACCCTGGCCGCCGCCACCACACAGCGCCGCCGCGCCGGTGCCGCCGCCGCGCCGCTTCAGCTCCAGGGCGAGAGTGAGTACGAGTCGCGCGCCGGACATACCGATCGGGTGCCCCAGGGCGATCGCGCCGCCGTTGACGTTGACCTTGTCGGGGCTGATACCGAGGTCCCGTGTGGACTGGATGCCGACCTGCGCGAACGCCTCGTTGATCTCGACGAGGTCCAGATCCTCGACGTTCAGGCCGCCCTTCTTGAGGGCGTGGTTGATCGCGTTGGACGGCTGCGAGTGCAGGGAGTTGTCCGGGCCGGCCACGTTGCCGTGCGCGCCGACCTCGGCCAGCCAGGTCAGGCCCAGCTCCTTGGCCTTGGCCTTGCTCATCACGACCACGGCCGCGGCGCCGTCGGAGATCGGCGAGGAGCTGCCGGCGGTGATGGTGCCGTCCTTGGCGAAGGCCGGGCGCAGCTTGGCCAGCGACTCGACGGTGGTGTCCGGGCGGATGCCCTCGTCGTCGCCGACCACCAGCGGGTCACCCTTGCGCTGCGGGATCAGCACCGGGGTGATCTCCTCGGCGAAGTGGCCGTTCTTCTGCGCGGCGGCCGCCCGCTGGTGGCTGGCCGCCGCGAAGGCGTCCTGCTCCTCGCGCGTGATGCCGTGCTTCGTGCCGAGCCGCTCGGTCGACTCCCCCATCGAGCAGCAGTCCCAGGCGTCGCTGAGCCCGTCGTGCGCCATGTGGTCCTTGACCACCACGTCGCCGTACTTGTAGCCGGTGCGCTGACCCATCAGCAGGTGCGGGGCGTTGGTCATCGACTCCATGCCGCCGGCCACCACGATGTCGAACTCGCCCGCCCGGATGAGCTGGTCGGCAAGGGCGATCGCGTCCAGGCCGGACAGGCAGACCTTGTTGATGGTCAGCGCCGGGACGGACATCGGTACGCCCGCCTCGACGGCCGCCTGCCGGGCCGGGATCTGACCGGCGCCGGCCTGGAGCACCTGCCCCATGATCACGTACTGGACCTGGTCGGGGCTGACACCGGCCCGCTCCAGGGCGGCCTTGATGGCGACCCCGCCGAGCTTGGTGGCGGGGAGGTCCTTGAGGTTGCCCAGCAGCCGCCCCATCGGGGTCCGCGCGCCGCTGACGATCACCGAAGCCATGCCTGCCTCCGAGGGGGGTGCCGAGCTGTACGCCTTAACGATTGTTCGGCCAGACTAGCGCCATGGCAGAGAACTCCCCCGTCGAGCCCGGTGCGGACTACGTCACAGACATCGGGCTTCGCAAGATCGATCACGTCGGCATCGCCGTCGCCGACCTGGATGCCGCGATCGACTTCTACCAGCGGACCTTCGGGATGCGCTGCGTACACGTCGAGACCAACGCCGAGCAGGGCGTACAGGAAGCGATGCTGGCCGTCGGGCCGACCACCGAGGGCGGCTGCGTGCAGCTGCTCGCCCCGCTCACCCCGGAGTCCACGATCGCGAAGTTCCTCGACCGCAACGGGCCGGGCGTGCAGCAGGTCGCGTACACCGTGGCGGACATCGACGTGGCCTGCGCGGCACTGCGCGAGCGGGGGATGCGCCTGCTCTACGACGCCCCGCGGCGCGGCACCGCGGACAGCCGGATCAACTTCGTGCACCCGAAGGACGCGGGCGGCGTCCTCGTCGAACTGGTCGAGCCCGCCGCGACGCACTGACGGACCCGGCCGGCTCCCGGTCGCCGATGTGGTGGTGTCCCGAGCGTTCGACACCGCCACATCGGTGCGAGTCACGCGGCGACCAGCTTCGCACAGGCCGCGACACGCGCGCCGCTGCGCGGTTGACGCGCTGGTCGGGCACCTTCACGCATCGGCCGATGCAGTTTTTCACAGAGGACTTCCAGCTTTAGCTACCGTTCAGTAACGTCCCGGCCCACAGGAGCGCGACCGGTGCCGGATGTGTCGAATGCCGGCATGGCGGTCGCGTCCCACCGGCGCCGACGATGGCAGCACCCGGGCCCGCGCGGGTGCGGGGACGAACCGGAGGTCACCGTGCAGGACATCCTCGAAGCGATCATGGCGGCGGAGGAATCGAACGACCCGGACCGCGAACTGGGTGGCGTCGCCGGACTGCCCGTACCGGAGAGTTACCGAGGGGTGGTCGTCCGCGCCGAGGAGTCCCGGATGTTCGACGGCATGGCGACCCGGGACAAGGATCCCCGCAAGGCGCTGCACGTGCAGGAGGTGCCGACGCCGGAACTCGGGCCGGGCGAGGCGCTGATCGCGGTGATGGCCAGCGCGATCAACTACAACACGGTGTGGACCAGCATCTTCGAGCCGGTGTCCACCTTCCGGTTCCTGGAGCGCTACGGCCGGGTCTCCGAGCTGACCCGCCGGCACGACCTGCCGTACCACGTGGTCGGTTCGGACGCGGCCGGCGTGGTGCTGCGTACCGGCCCCGGGGTGACCCGGTGGGCGGCCGGCGACGAGGTCGTCGCACACTGCCTCTCGGTCGAGCTGGAGGACGCCGCCGGGCACGACGACACCATGCTCGACCCGCAGCAGCGGATCTGGGGCTTCGAGACCAACTTCGGCGGGCTGGCCGAGCTGGCCGTGGTCAAGGCCAACCAGCTGATGCCCAAGCCGCGTCACCTCAGCTGGGAGGAGGCGGCCAGCCCGGGGCTGGTCAACTCGACGGCGTACCGGCAGCTCGTTTCCCACCACGGCGCCAACATGAAGCAGGGCGACGTGGTGCTGGTCTGGGGTGCGTCCGGCGGCCTCGGCGGGTACGCCACCCAGATGGCCCTCAACGGTGGCGCCATCCCGATCTGCGTCGTCTCCTCACCGGAGAAAGCCGAGCTGTGCCGCAGCATGGGCGCCGAACTGGTCATCGACCGGGCCGCCGAGGGGTTCCGGTTCTGGAAGGACGAGGAGACCCAGGACCCGGACGAGTGGCGGCGGTTCGGTGAGCGCATCCGCGAGCTGACCGGCGGCGAGGACCCGGACATCGTCTTCGAGCACCCGGGGCGGGAGACCTTCGGCGCGAGCGTCTACGTGGCCCGGCGCGGCGGCACCATCGTCACCTGCGCGTCCACGAGCGGGTTCCAGCACCAGTACGACAACCGCTACCTGTGGATGCACCTCAAGCGGATCGTAGGCAGCCACTTCGCCAACTACCACGAGGCGTGGCAGGCCAACCGACTCGTCGCGCTCGGCAAGGTGCACCCGACGGTGTCCCGCACCTACTCGCTGGAGCAGACCGGTCAGGCCGCGTACGAGGTGCACCGCAACGCGCACCAGGGCAAGGTCGGCGTGCGCTGCCTCGCGCCCTCGGACGGGCTGGGTATCCGCGACGGGGAGCTGCGGGCGCGGCACGAGGAAGCGATCAACCGGTTCCGGGGGCACTGAGCGGGGCACCGGCCGGACGGATGAGCGGCCGATGGCCAATGCGGTGATCGGCCATTGTTCTTCCACCCGCATTAGCCCGAACCCATCAGGGTCGAACAAAGGGTCACGGGACACAGCCCGTGGCCCTTTTTCGCGTCACGCTGCGTGGCGTCCGTCCCGCCCGAGACCTGCCAAGATCGCCGATTGGTCCAGCCTCGGCGGCCGGGGCAGTTGACCATGTAAAGAGGACACGAAAGCTGCGTACCGCTCTTGCGAAGCACCCTGGGGCGTCTGCCAGTATGTCCCAATGCCCCAGCAGCAGTCCTCCCCTCTCGCGTTCTTCGATAACGCGAACTCGCAGCCAGATTTCACCGTTGGCCTGCGCGGATACAACACTCACCAGGTCGATGACTTCCTCGGCCGGATGACCGCCGCGCTGAACCAGTCCGAGCAGGCCCGTGCCGAGGCCGAGCAGCGGATGAACGACGCCCAGCGTCGTCTCCGCCAGGCCGAGCAGCGCATGAGTGCGCTGGAGCAGAAGCTCACCGACACCAACAAGCAGCTCGAAGAGAACAGCCGGCCCACCCTGTCCGGGCTCGGCACCCGCGTCGAGCAGATCCTCCGGCTCGCCGAGGAGCAGGCCAACGACCACCGCAACGAGGCCAAGCGCGAGTCGGAGGGCATCCTCTCCGCCGCCCGCCTCGAGGCCCGGGAAATCACGGACAAGGCCCGCGCCGAGGCCGCCGCGATGAAGGCCAGCGCCGAGCGCGAGGCAGGCAACCTGCGCACCGCCGCCGAGCGCGAGGCCGCCGAGGTCCGGGTGCAGGCCCGCCGCGAGGCCGACACGCTGCGCGCCGACGCGGACCGCGAGACCAAGCAGCTGCGGACCGTCACGGCGCACGAGGTGGCCGAGCTGAAGTCGACCGTCGAGCGGGAGGTGGCCACCCTCCGGGCCACCGCCGAGCGCGAGATCACCCAGCAGCGGGCCAAGGCCGCCCGTGAGGCCGAGGAGAAGCGCGCCGAGGCCACCAAGCTGCTCACCGACGCGCGCGACAAGCGCGACAAGGACCTCCAGGCTCTGGAGCTGCAGCTCGCCGAGCGGCGCGAGAAGGCCGAGCGCGAGGAGTCCGAGCGGCACGCCGCCCAGGTCGCGCAGACCCAGAAGATGGTCAGCGAGGCCGAGCAGCGCGCCCGCGCCGCCCAGGAGCGCGCCAAGGAGATCGAGCAGCGCGCCGAGGCCCGCCGGGTCGAGTCGGAGCGCAACGCCAACGAGACGATCGACAAGGCCAAGGCGCTCTCCGACAAGACGCTCAACGAGGCCAAGGCCGAGTCGCAGCGCCTGCTCACCGAGGCTCGCACCGAGGCCGAGCTGACCACGCAGGCCGCCCGCCGCGAGGTCGAGGACCTCACCCGGCAGAAGGACGCGGTCACCTCGCAGCTCGGGCAGATGCTCTCCGGGCTCGCGGGCATCGTGCCCGGCGTTCCCTCGTCGCCTGCCGCTGCGGCGAAGCCGGAGGCGAAGAAGACCGACGGTGGTCAGGAGCGGGTGACCGCGGAGACCGCCGGCTGACGCGAGGCGTCAGGTCGGGGCATCGACGGCGCGAGGTGACACCGGGTGACCGGTGTGACCTCGCGCCGTGTGCGTTTCCCAGCCCTTGGCGTGGTGCCCTCGCCACGGAGTGAAGTAGGTCCCACAAGGGGCGTCCGTATCGCCCCAGCAGGGGGCGATGCGTGTGAGGATGGGGGCATGTCGCACGGCGAGGAACTGTTCGCTCTCGGCGGGGATGTGACCACGGAGCCCAGCTTCGAGTCCGCTCTCCGGGGGTACGAGAAGAAACAGGTTGACCGGTATGTCGCGCGTGCCGAGCACGAGATCGCGACCCTCGCCGCCGAACGGGAACAGGCCTATACACAGATCCACAAGCTCGCCGGCCAGGTCGAGGTTCTGCAACGGGATCTGACCCAGGTCCGCAAGCAGATGAACGTGGTCGACCGGGCCTCCTTCCGGCACCTGGGCCCCCGCGTCGAGTCGATCCTCACCCTCGCCGAGGAGCAGGCCGAGCAGATCCTGTCCGCGGCCAACGAGGAGATCGACGCCCGTCGGGCAGCCGCCGAGCACATCATCGAGGAAGCCCGCGAGCAGGCCGCCAGGGCATTGAAGGACTTCGAAATTGCTCTCGCCGCTCGACGTCAGGAGGAGGAGCTGCACAGCGCCTCCCGCCGCGCGGAGGCGGACGCGACCCTGCGCTCGGCCAAGGACGAGTCGGCGCAGCTACGCAAGACGGCGCAGGACGAGCTGGCCAAGGCCCAGCAGGAGGCCACCCAGCTACGGGACACCGCCAAGGAGATCCACACCCGGGCCCAGCAGGAGGCCACCAAGCTGCGCGAGGCGGCCCGCGAGGCGCTGGCCACCGCCCGCCAGGAGGCCGCCGAGCTGCGTGAGGCCGCCAAGGAGGTGCACGCCAAGGCGCAGCAGGAGGCCAAGCGGCTCACCGACACGGCGACCGAGGCGGGCCGGGCGACCCACGCCAAGGCCCAGCAGGAGGCCAAGCAGATCATCGACGACGCGTCGATGGCCGGCCGGGCCACCCGGGCCAAGGCCCAGCAGGAGGCGGAGCGGGTCGCCACGCAGGCGTCCGAGGCGGCCAAGCGCAGCCGAGCGGAGACCGAGGCGTACGTGCAGCGCATGCGCAGCGAGACCGAGGCGTACGTGCAGCAGTCCCGGGCGCAGACGCAGCAGGAGCTGGGCGCCTGGCGGGCCGGCGTGGAGCAGGAGGTCAACTCCCGGCGCGAGGCGGCCGATCGGGAGCTGGCACAGCGACGGTCCACCGCCGAGCAGGAGTTCACCAAGCGCCGCGACGAGCTGGACAAGCAGCACGAGTCCCGCCAGCAGGAGCTGGAGTCCGGCTGGACCGCACGCAGCGACGAGCTGGAGTCCACGTACACCGCACGCCGCGACGAGCTGGAGACCGAGTACACCACCCGCAAGAACGAGATCGAGCAGGGCGCGGACGCGATCCGCCAGGCGGCCGAGGCGGACGCGACGGCCCTGCGCCAGCGCGCCGAGACCGAGGCCACCGAGTTGCTGAGCCGCGCCGAGACCGAGGCGGGCGACAAGCGCCGCAAGGCCGACGAGCACGTTGCGGCCTCGCGCCGCCAGTTCGAGGAGTACGCGGCGACCACCCAGCAGCACCTCGCGACCACGCAGCAGCACCTGGCGGCGACGCAGCAGGAGGCGGCGGCGGGCCGGCAGCAGCTCGCGCAGGTGATGTTGGAGATCGCGCAGGCCCAGCAGCAGCTCGCCGACCTGCGGCAGGAGACCTGGAAGGCCCGGCAGGAGTCCGACGAGATCGAGCGGCAGATGGCCGAACTGCGGCTGCACAGCACCACCGGCCCGATCGACGGCCCGACCGCGCCGGCGGCGGGCGATCGCCCCGACGACGCGCCAGCGACCGGCGAGGCTTCCGCTGTACCCGCGACCGTGGCGACCAGCGTCGGGAACGTCCCGGCCGACGGTGACGGTGCGTCCGGCGGTCTCAAGGCCACGCCCGACGACGTTACGCAGCCGGTGAGCGCCAGCGCCGACGAGGCCGGGCAGCCGACCACGCGACCGGTGGCCGAGCCGGTGACCACTGTCGACGGTGGCACAGCCAGCGCCGGGGTGGACGGCGAGCCGACGGTGGCGGCCGTTCCGGGCGAGGGTGGCCGGGGCGCCAAGCCGACCAAGATCACCAGCACCGGCGAGAACGGCAAGCGCCCCAGCAAGCCGACCACCGACGAGCGCAGCGCCAAGCCCAGCAAGGTCACGATCGAGAAGGACTGACGGGCGCCCACACCGAGCGTCGAGATCTTGGACAGTTTCCGTTAACAGCTAACGGAAACTGTCCAAGTCGCCTGGTCTTTCCGGGACGCCTCGCAGGCGTGAAAATGGTGGGCGGGTCGCCCGCCGACGTCGTTTGATCTTGGCCTTCGGAGGCCGTGTCCAAGTCTGACGCCGGGGCCCGGACCGGAAGGGTCACGCATTGTTGCTTCGAGCACGCCGGTCAGATTTTGCACGTCATCACCACCGAGGTTGGAGTGCACGTCGGGATGTCCGGACCCTTCACGCTTGCGCGCAGCGCGGACGGTGGCAGGGTCGGCAACCTTGAAAACCAGCTTGCCGGCGTCGTGGTTGACCAAGATGGCGACGTAGCTACGCTTCTCTCGCGGTGGGAGACGGTTCGGAACGAAGCGCTCTCTCATCGCCACTCGATTGATTCGATGAAGGAAGCAGTGGATTCATGTACCTGAGCGGCGCAGCTTGGCGCACCTCCACTCGCAGCGGTAATAGTGAGTGTGTCGAGGTGGCGGACAACCTGCCCGGGGTGGTGGGGGTGCGGGACAGCAAGGACCCGTCCGGCACGGTGCTGGTCTTCGCGCCGGCCGCGTGGCGGGCGTTCGTGGCCGCGACCCGTCGTCCCACCGCCTGAGCCGGGAGATCACTGGTGCCGCAGCATGACCCGTCCGGCCACGACCCGGACGTGACCCCCGAATCCTCCTCGGCCCAGGCACCCGTCCCGGTGCCGGTGCCGGCCCCGGGAATCGACCCGGACGAACCTCCGGCGGTCCCGTCCGGAAAGTTCGGCACGCCGGGGCGTCCGCTGCGGCGCAGCAGCTTCCTGATCGGCTTCACCGGCGCGCTGGGCGTGCTGCTGGCGTACACCCTCTATCTGGGGATTCGGAATGCCGGCGGCATTCTCGTGCTGGTGGTGATCGCGCTCTTCCTCGCGATGGGCCTCAACCCGGCGGTCGTGCGCCTGCGCACCTGGGGTGTGCCCCACGGCCTGGCGGTGACGGTGGTGGCGTTGACCGTGGTGCTGCTGCTGTGCGGGGGCGTGGTCGCGCTGGTCCCGCCGATCGTGACGCAGTCCGGGCAGTTCATCGAACAGATTCCGAGTCTGCTCAACGAGTTGCGCCGCAATCCCACGGTCAACGACCTCATGGAGCGGTACGACGTGGTGGAGCGGGTGCAGGGCGCGGCCAACGCCGACACCATCGGCCGGGCGCTCGGCGGGGTGCTCGGCGGGGCCCAACTGATCTTCGGCACGGTGTTCCGGACGCTGACCGTGCTGGTGCTGACCATCTACTTCCTGGCCTACTTCAACAAGCTGCGCTCGCTGGGCTACGCGCTGGTCCCCCGGTCGCGCCGCGAGCGGGCGGCGTTGATCGGCGACGCGATCCTCACCAAGGTGGGCGCCTACATGGTCGGCGCGCTGAGCATCGCGGTGCTGGCCGGCGCGACGACCTTCGTCTTCGCCCTGATCGTCGGTCTGCCGTACCCGTTCGCCCTGGCGGTGGTCGTCGCCGTCACCGACCTCATCCCGCAGATCGGCGCGACCCTGGGCGCGGTGATCATAAGCCTGGTCGGCTTCGCCGCCGACCTGCCCACGGGCATCGCCTGTGCGATCTTCTTCCTCGTCTACCAGCAGGTCGAGAACTACCTGATCTACCCGAAGGTGATGCGGCGCTCGGTGGAGGTCAACGAGGTGGCCGCCCTACTGGGCGCGCTGCTCGGCGTGGCCCTGCTGGGCGTGGTGGGCGCGCTGATCGCCATCCCCACGGTGGCGGCACTGCAACTGATCCTGCGTGAGGTGGTGCTCCCCCGTCAGGAGCGGAACTGACTGTCAGTCGACCCGGCCGGGGACGGGGGTGTCGGCGAAGGCGGCCACCGTCCGGTCGGCGTACGCGCTGACGTCGCCGGCCTCCATCGGCCCGTCCCAGGTCGTCGGCAGGGGTACGTCGACGGCCGGGTTGACCCGCTTGACGATTTCGTCGAGCACCGTCTCCGCGTCACCCACCCAGAGGTGCTTCGCGCCGGGCACCCCGACCACCTCGGCCTGCGGCACCGCCGCGAACCGCTCCCGGGCCTCAGCCGGGCGCAGGTAGTCGTCGAACTCGGGTACCAGCGCCACCAGTGGGCGACCGGACGCGGCCCAGGTCGCCAAGTCGTCCGGCGCGGAGAAGCGCAGCGTCGGGGAGAGCAGGATCGCGCCGGCCACCGCCGGGTCGCAGCCGTACTTGAGGACCAGGTCGGTGCCGAACGACCACCCGACCAGCCAGATGTCGGGCAGTTCGGCGAACTCCGCGTACTCGATGGCGGCGGCCACGTCATAGCGCTCGCCCATCGCGCCGTCGAAGGTGCCCTCGCTGGTGCCGCGCACACTGCTCGTGCCCCGGGTGTTGAACCGCAGCACGGCCAGGTCGGCCAGCGCGGGCAACCGCCACGCTGCCTTGCGGAAGACGTGGCTGTCCATCATCCCGCCGTGCGTGGGCAGCGGGTGCAGGCAGACCAGGGTGGCCGCCGGTGGCCGGTCGGCCGGCAGGGCCAGCTCGCCGACCAGCCGCAGCCCGTCGGCGGTGTGCAGCTCGATGTCCTCCCGGCTGCCGGGCAGGATCGACGACGCGCGGATCATTGTGCTCACCGCCCAAGTCTGTCGCGAAGTCGCCGCCGCCGCCCACCGAGGCACGAACAGGGTGATCCAGATCGCTCAGTAACGCGGCGCGCCCCGCCCCCGCCGCACCGCCGGGCCGCGCCGCTCCCGGGCACCCCAGCAGCCGCTGTGCCAGTGCCGGCGGTCGGTCAGGTCGCCCAGGCCGTCGGCCGGCCAGGCCACCAGGTGCGCCACGCCGGGCCGGATCTCCTGGTCACAACCGGGACAGCGGTACGTTTTGGCCGACGCGCCCGCCCCGATCCCGCGTACCTGCCAGGCGCCGTCGGTCCACTGCTGCACCGAGGCGACACCCTGCCGGACGCGGTCGGCGTCCAGGTTGGCGTTCTCGTCCCGGCGAGGGCGGTTGCGACGGGGGCTCACAGTCACCAAGCGTACGGTCCGACGGGCGGGACGGCCCAGGCGGTCACCGGGTCAGCGGTGCGAGTGGTCGCGGAAGCCGCGGCGGGTCTTGCGGCCCAGGTAGCCGGCCGTGACCAGGTGTTCCAGCAGCGGCGCGGGCGCGAAGCCCGGCTCGCGCAGCTCCAGGTACAGCTCGCGCTGGATCGCCAGGGAGACGTCCAGCCCCACCACGTCGAGCAGCTCGAACGGGCCCATCGGGTAGCCGCAGCCCAGCTTCATGGCGTGGTCGATGTCGTCGGCCGTGGAGTAGCTGGCCTCCAGCATCTTGACCGCGTCGTTCAGATACGGGAAGAGCAGGGCGTTGACGATGAACCCGGACCGGTCGCCGCAGACCACACCGGTCTTACCCAGCGCGGCGCAGACCGCCCGCGCGGTGGCGGTGGCCTCCGGTGAGGTGCGGATGGTCCGGACCACCTCGACCAGCGGCATGACGGGCGCCGGGTTGAAGAAGTGCAGGCCCACCACGTCGGCAGGCCGCTGGGTGGCCATCGCCACGTCGATCACCGGTAGCGACGAGGTCGTGGTGGCCAGCACCACGCCCGGCTTGCAGATCTCGTCGAGGCTGGCGAAGAGCGCCTTCTTGACGCTCAACTCCTCGACGACCGCCTCGACCACCAGGTCGACGTCGGCGAGGTGGTCGAGGGCGGCCGTCCAGGTGATCCGGCCGAGCGCCGCGTCCCGGTCGACCTCGGCGAGCTTGCCCTGGACCACGCCCTTGTTCAGCGAGGTCTTCACCGCCTCGCAGACCGACGCGGACTTCTCCGCGCCCCGGGTCACCGAGACGACCTCGTACCCGGCCTTCGCGAACACCTCGATGATCCCGGTGGCCATCGTCCCGGAACCGACAATGCCGACCTTGGTCACGACTGCGGGGCTCGCAAGCTCACTCCTCGCGCTCCCGATGCCGACCTCCGCGTAGATGGCCCGCGCGCCGTCGGCGAGCGCGGCGTCCATCATCGGCGGCGTCGTCTCGTCGGGTACGACCCTCGGCGAACCGGGCCGCTCGTAGGTGTAGAAACCGCGACCGGACTTACGGCCGAGCAGTCCCGCCGTGACCATCTGCTTCAGCAGCGGCACGGGCGCGTGCCGACGGTCCCGCCCGCCGCGCCGGTACATCGTGTCCAGGATCTCGTACGCGGTGTCCAGGCCGATCAGGTCCATCAGCGCCAGTGGGCCCATCGGCAGGCCGCAGCCGAGCTTCATGGCGGCGTCGATGTCCTCCCGGGTCGCGTAGTGCGACTCGAACATCCCGACCGCGTGGTTGAGGTAGCCGAAGAGCAGCGCGTTGGCGATGAAGCCGGCCCGGTCGTTGATGGTGACGTCGACCTTGCCGAGCCGGGCGCACAGCGCCTCGACGTCGGCGACCACCTCGGGCGCGGTGACGACCGTGCGGACCACCTCGACCAGCTTCATCACCGGGGCGGGATTGAAGAAGTGGATGCCGATCACCTGGTTGGGTCGGCTGGTGGCGACCGAGATCTCGGTGACGCTCAGCGACGAGGTGTTGGTGGCCAGGATGGTGTCCGGGCGGCAGACCCGGTCCAGCTCCGCGAAGATCCGCTGCTTGAGGTCCAGGTGCTCGGGCACCGCCTCGATGACCAGGTCCACCGAATGCAACGCGTCCAGCCCGACCTCGAAGTACACCCGCTCGTGCAGCGCGTCCCGGTCCGCCACGGCGAGCTTGCCCTTGGCCACGGCACGATCGGTGGAGCTGGTGAGGGTGGCCCGCCCGCGCTCCAGCGCCGGCTCGGAGATCTCGAC
The DNA here is from genome assembly GCF_049841675.1 of Micromonospora sp. DT4. NCBI lineage: Bacteria > Bacillati > Actinomycetota > Actinomycetes > Micromonosporales > Micromonosporaceae > Micromonospora > Micromonospora sp. DT4. The sequence continues at coordinate 4,709 of NZ_JBNCKT010000043.1, read as the reverse complement.
CGCGACGACGTCGATGCCGTTGCGGGCGAAGACCTCGACGATGCCGGCACCCATGGTGCCCAGCCCCACGACACCCACGGTGCTGAACTCGCGCGCCACGACCGGCCTCCCCAGACACTCCGCACGACCACTGAACGGCCGCTAAGGCTATGCGCGCGAGTCTGCCACGTGACGCAGCGTTGTCGAGACGCGGTGGGATATTTCACCCACGGTGCGCCCCTACGCGGCCTGCACGTCGGTCAGCGCCAGCAGCTCCGCCACGAACTCCCCCGGGCGTTCCAGGTGGGGGCTGTGTCCGCAGCCGGGCAACACCACCTCGCGGTACGCCCCACCGGCCCAGGTGCCGGAGAGCCACCCGGCGGCACGGCCGGAGTGTGGCCGACCGCCACCGGTCGCCCCGGCGAGGTCAGCGGCGGGCGGCGGGTGGTGTGGCCAGTGGCAGCGGCAGCGTCGGTCGGATGTCGCGCCGGGACACCCCGAAGCTGAGCCCGACCGGATCCGTGTGGGCGACCCCCGGATCGAACAGGCGCAGCTCGGTGCGGCCGAGCCGGATCACGTCACCGTCGGAGAGGCGTTCCACCTCGGTGATCCGGCGGTCGTTGAGCCAGGTGCCGTTGGTCGAGCCCAGGTCGCGCAGCGACGCGCCCTCGGGCGCCAGCCACACCTCGGCGTGCCGGCGGCTCAGATGCGGGTCGTTGATGACCACGTGGCCGGTCGGCGCCCGACCGATCACCTGCGGCTCGGACCGCAGACGAAAACTCGCTCCGCGCATCGACCCACCGGCGACCGTCAACAACGGCATCAGTTCCGGACGTTCCTCCATGGACAGTCAGCCCTCCACCCCACACCGTTACTCCGCGCGTCAGCCTGCCATCAGACGGTAATCGTCAATACCGACCGGCCGGTCAGCTCCTCGTCACCTCCCGGTCACCCAGTGTTCGACGATTCGGACGGCCATCCTCCGGAACGTGGCACCTGACCTGCACTGATCAACGAGCGGGTCGGTCGGCGCGACTCCCGCCCCGGCGACCCGAAATCGCGGCCTATCGATGAGTAATGTTCGGGTCTAGACTTCCGCCATGACGGCTGTGCATGTCCCCGGCACCCCCCTCATCGAGGCGCACGAGCTGGTCTCCACCAGTCCGGCCACCGGCGTCGAGGCCGGTCGCCTCCCGGTCGCCACCGACGCGGACGTACGGCAGGCCGTCGAACGTGCCCGCGCCGCCGGCGAGTGGTGGGCCGGTCTGGGCTTCGCCGGCCGTCGCCAGCGGCTGCTGCGCTGGCGCGCGCTGCTCGCCCAGCGCGTCGAGCAGCTCGCCGAGCTGATGCACGTCGAGGGTGGCAAGCCGGTCCCCGATGGCATCGTCGAGACCGCCAGCGCGATCGAACACATCGACTGGGCCGCCCGCAACGCGCGCCGCGTACTGGGCTCCCGCCGGGTGCGGTCCCGGCTCATCCTCGCCGAGTTCTCCGCGCACCTGGAATACCAGCCGCACGGCGTGGTGGGTGTGATCGGGCCGTGGAACTACCCGGTCCTCACCCCGATCGGCTCGGTCGCGTACGCCCTGGCCGCCGGCAACGCCGTCGTGCTCAAGCCCAGCGAGTACACGCCCGTCGTCGGCCAGTGGATGGTGGACACGTTCGCGGAGGTGGTGCCCGAGCAGCCGGTGTTCACCGCCGTGCACGGGCTCGGCGACGTCGGGGCGGCGCTGTGCCGCTCCGGGGTCGACAAGGTGGCCTTCACCGGCTCCACCGCGACCGCCCGCAAGGTGATGGCCGCCTGCGCCGAGACGCTGACGCCGGTACTGATCGAGGGCGGCGGCAAGGACGCCATGATCGTCGACAGCGACGCCAACCTGGACGCCGCCGCCGAGGCCTGCGTCTGGGGCGCCATGACCAATGCCGGCCAGACCTGCATCGGTATCGAGCGCGTCTACGCCGTCGACCCGGTCTTCGACGCCTTCGTCGACAAGGTGGTCACCCGCGCCGGCCGGCTGACCGTCGGGCCGGACGGCGCCGACATCGGCCCGATCACCATGCCCGGCCAGATCGACGTGATCCGCCGCCACATCGAGGCCGCGGTCAGCTCCGGCGGTCGCGCCGTGCTCGGCGGCCCGGACGCGGTGCAGCCACCGTACGTGCACCCGACCGTGCTGGTGGACGTACCGGAGGAGTCGGCCGCCGTCCGCGAGGAGACCTTCGGCCCGACGGTGACCATCAGCCGGGTCCGCGACGCCGACGAGGCCGTGGCCCGCGCCAACGCCCTGTCGTACGGCCTGGGCGGCTCGGCCTTCGGTCGGCGGCGTGCGGTGACCATCGCGCGGCGCATGCGTTCCGGCATGACCTCGGTCAACTCGACCCTGACGTTCGCGGGGATGTCCACGTTGCCGTTCGGCGGTGTCGGCGACTCCGGCTTCGGGCGGATCCACGGCGAGGACGGTCTCCGCGAATTCGGTCGAGCCAAGGCCATCACGCGACGTCGGGCGCGGTCACTGCTGCCGTCGATGACCTTCGAACGCACCCCCGGTGACGTGGCACGCCTCATCAAGGCCATCAAGGTGATGTACGGCAGATGAGTGTCGGATAGCCGATCTGCGCCACGATCGACGTATCCACATGTTTATACGCCGTAGGCACGGCGGTACATTGCGTTAAATGGGCCACAATCGATTGCGCCACCGCCTTGTCGACAGTGACCAGTCGTGGAGCGCTCGGCAGCGGCGTCGTCGGTCGGAATGGCTGACGCGCACCTTCCCCGACATCGGCGACATGCACGTCGTCGACCTCGGCGGCCGGCTGGGCACCTGGCACCGCGCCACCGTCCGACCGGCCCGGGTCACCGTGGTCAACCTGGAACCGCCGCCCGTCGCCGTACCCGAGTGGGCCCACGTCGAGCAGGCCGATGCCTGCGACCTGCCAGCCCACGTCACCAAGGGCAGCTATGACCTGGTCTTCTCCAACTCCGTGCTGGAGCACGTCGGCGGTCACGAAGCAGCCATCCACCAGGTGCTCTGGACCGAACTGCTGGACCGTTCGCAGATGCGCCACTACTTTCCCGACTCGACGATGCTCGTCGAGCGGGTGGTCGGCCTGCCGAAGTCGTTGATCGCCGTCCGGACCGGGGCGTGAGCCGGCTCAAAAGAGGGTCAACTCGTCCTTCTCGATCCCGCGCAGCCGGTCGTAGTTGACGACCACGCACCGGATGCCCCGGTCGGCGGCGAGCACCCGGGCCTGCGGCTTGATCTCCTGCGCGGCGAACACCCCGGTGACCGGGCTGAGCAGCGGGTCACGGTTCATCAGTTCCAGGTAGCGGGTCAACTGCTCCACCCCGTCGATCTCGCCGCGTCGCTTGATCTCGACGGCGACGGCGCCGGAGTTCGCGTCCCTGCACAGCAGGTCCACCGGGCCGATCGCCGTCATGTACTCGCGGCGCACCAACGTGTACCCCTCGCCCAGCACACCCGGGTTGGCCGCCAGCAGCTCCTGCAGGTGCGCCTCCACCCCGTCCTTGCGCAGGCCGGGATCCACACCCAGCTCGTACGAGGTGTCCTGGAAGACCTCCTCCAGGGTGATCCGCAGCTCCTCGCCGGCCTTGTTGACCACCCGCCACACGCCGGGGGCCTCCTCCAGCCGACAGGGCGGGCTCATCCAGTTCAGCGGCTTGTACGCACGGTCGTCGGCGTGAATCGACACCGACCCGTCCGCCTTCACCATCAACAGCCGGGTGGCCAACGGCAGGTGAGCCGAGAGCCGTCCGACGTAGTCCACCGAGCACTTCGCAATGACCAACCGCACCCGACGAGGGTAGCCGAGCGGCCCGCGACCGCCACCGAGCGGCACTGGCGCGTCGGTGCGATGCTGAGACCGTGTTCGAAGTCCTCACCGGCACCGGCCTCGCCGCCTCAGCGGGGCTGAACGCCTACATACCCCTGCTCGTCCTCGGCCTACTCGGCCGCTACACCAACCTGATCGACCTGCCCAGTGGCTGGACCTGGCTCGGCAACGGCTGGGTCATCGTCATCCTGGCCGTACTTCTCGCCGTCGAGATGGTGGCGGACAAGGTACCGGTCGTCGACCACGTCAACGACGTGGTGCAGACCGTCGTGCGGCCCACCGCCGGCGGCCTCGCCTTCGGTGCCGGCTCGTCGTCGGAGACCGTGACCGTCAGCGACCCTGGCAGCTTCTTCAGCTCGCACCAGTGGGTGCCCGTGGCAACGGGGGTCCTGCTCGCCTTCGGCGTACACCTGTTGAAGTCCGCCGCGCGGCCAGTCATCAACGCGACCACCGCCGGGTTCGGCGCACCGGTGGCCAGCACCGCCGAGGACGCGACCAGCGTGGTCGTGTCCCTGGTCGCGATCATCCTGCCGGTGCTGGTACTCGCCTTCCTGGTGGGCCTGGGCGCCTTCGTCTACTGGTTCGTCCGCCGACGCTCCGAACGCCGCCGGGGACGCGAAGCGGCCCGCGCCGCTGGCTTCCGCGTCTGACCTCCGACGCGCCCTCCTCGCGGACGGTGCGCCGGCTGCGCGACGCTGGCGCCCGCCCGCTCACCCGCTCACCCGCTCACCCGCTCACCCGCTCACCCGCCGAGATCTTGGATAGTTTCCGTTAGCTGTTGACGGAAACTGTCCAAGATCTGTGAAGACGGTGATGGCCGGCACCCGTTTTCGGGTGCCGGCCATCGGTTGGTCTTTAGCTGTTCGAGAGGTGGG
>NZ_JBNCKT010000042.1:0-46198 GCF_049841675.1 Micromonospora sp. DT4 | reverse complement strand
GGATCTGTGTGGAACACGCCATCGCCGAACCCAAGCAATGGCGACCACTACAGCGCTACATCGGACGCCGCGACCACTTCGAAGACACCATCCTCGCCATCACGGGACTGGTATCCGACCGCGCCGCCGAGCGGTGAACCACACCCACCGAACCGCCCATGCGAGCCTAACCAGACATCAATCGCGCACCAAGTCGTTATAGACGTCTAGAAGCTGCACCTTTGCCCAGCCAATATGAGGACGGCCCTCGACCAGCGCAGCCACGCCGATCGAGGGCCTTGATCGCCTAGCAAGGAGGCGACCCGTGAGCACCCTACCGACCCTGCCCACCTGCCCAGAACCCGCGACAATCCGCATCGAGCTGTACAGCGCGAACTCCCTGGACGCCTGCGCGTACACCTGTGTTGACCACACCATCCGTGCGACGGCCGCTGCCGCCCGCGCGGGCCTGGAGGCCCACCTGATTGGCATGGCGCCAGACGTTGTGCGGCCCTGCGGTCACGTGTTCGCCTTTCCGACCGGCACCCTCGCCGACGCCCCCTCCGCTGTGGCGCATCCGCGCTGGTGCGACCGCGACGACTGCCAGCGTCGAGGTCGACACCACTCCCGCGTCCTCGGCGTGAACACGGACCGGCCGGAGCCGTTCACCCTCCGAGCGCACCTGGTGCAGGGCCTGCACCCGGCCGCCCAGCCCATGGTGCGCCTGGAAGACAGCGCGGCAACACGGCTCCACCTCTCGACGCGGCAGACGCGGATATTGCGTCACCGGTTGGCTCGTCTGCTGGCCTTGGCAGGGGCAGGGCGCACCACCGGAGGCGCGACGGAGGTCGCTGACGCAGCGACAAGAAGTGCCGAACGGATGTCTACGGGCGGCCCGGCCGCCGACGTCAATAGAGCGTGACGTGCGAGGAATACGCGTTCGCGCGCACTTCGGCTCTGGTGCGGCTCGCCCGGCTGCCGACCGGCGACGAGCGGGTACCGGCCGACCGGCGACATGGACCACCCCGACACCTGGTGACGACACCTGGCGGTAAGGCCGACCAAAAGGCACCGGAAACCCGTGCCGACCCGTCGCGTCGGTGCCATATGCTGCGCGCGTTCGACACGGGGGCCACGGGGAGAAACACATGCGACGGTACGGCTGGGCGGCGCTCACGGCTGCGTTGATCACGGCGGCGTTGGCGGGCTGTGGCACGCCCGCCGGCACCGATGGTGACCTGGCGGACGACTGGCGGCCGATGGCGGCGGCGCAGCAGTTCGTCCCGAAGGCCGACGAGTGCCACCTGATCGACGGGGCCACGTCGTACCTGAGCAGCTACTCCCCCGTCGACTGCGCGAAGACCCACAAGGTGGAGACCTTCCACGTCGGCACCTTCACCGGCGCTCTGGCCGCCCGCACCGCGCCGCCCAAGACGGAGTCGGCGACGCTGCGGTCGACCTTCGCCGACTGTGACAAGCGCGCGAAGCAGTTCGTGGGCGGCGACTGGCGGGATGCCCGGCTGTCGGTGCAGGTCGCGCCGGCGTCGCCGGCCGCCTGGTCGGGTGGCGCGCGCTGGTACCGGTGCGACATCTTCGAGTTGGACGAGGTGAACGGCCCGAACGGCAACAGCGATTCGGCGATCCAGCGGGCCGGCTCGCTGCGTAACGCCCTGGCCAGCCGTTCCCCGCTGCGCTACGGGTGCATGAACGAGGACAAGTGGCACATGCTGCGGCCGGTCGCCTGCACCGCCGGGCACCAATTCGAGTACGCCGGCACCTGGACGGCACCGGATCGCTCCTGGGACGACGCGACCAAGGACGAGGCCGCCATCCACTCGGCGTGCCGGAAGGTCATCGCCCGGTACGCGAAGGTGCCGGTCGACAGCAAGCTGCCCTACCGAACCGGAACCGCGTACCGCTTCCCGAACAGCCTCCTGTGGGAGCGCGGTGACCGGGGTGTGCGCTGCTTCTACTGGTCCAGTGGCGAAACGGTCAAGCGGTCGATCGCCGGCGGTGGCACGAAGGCGCTGCCGATTCAGTAAGAGCTGGTCAGCTCGGCCCCAGCAGCGCCGCCAGCGCGGCGTCGCCCTGCCCGAGCTGCGACCCGCCGGGTGACGCCACGACCAGGAACCGCCGGCAGGCGTCGAGTTCGACGTACCACTCGGGTCCGCTCCCTCGGCGGGCCGGAGCACCGCGAAGCGGGACGCCGGAGTCGCGCAGTCGGCCGCCGGTCGGGTGCCGGCCAGCGCCCGGAGCACGTCTACCTACCGCTCGGGTGGCAGCGGCCGGCCGTACACGAATTCACCGGCGGGTTTGCCGCCGCCCCGCTCGGACGGGGGCACCTCGTAGACGCAGAGGCGCAGCGGCCCGGCCTTCGGGCCGGCGCCCGGCGCGGCGCGGCCGGGATGAGCGAGGTTGGTTTCCACCCACACCATGTCCGACCACCGCTGCGCGCACCCGGCGGTCTCGGCCGCCGATGATTCGACCTGCCCGACGGCACGGCTGTCGACAGTGGTCAGCCGCAGCCCGTCGAGCGCCGCGCGGACCTCCGGGCGCGGCTTTCCGCAGGCATCGCTCGGCAGGTACGGCCGCAGCCAGCGACCCTTGTGGTCGAGCAGCGCCAGCCAGGGTGAGACGAGCATGTCGAGTGACGTCGCCGACCGTGGGCGACGCTGCCCGCCGGGGCCGGAGCGTCCGTCGGCAAAATGGCCGGATGGCACATCTGGGACTGGTCGCGCTGCTGGTACGCGAGTACGACGAGGCGATCGACTTCTACGTCGGCGGGCTCGGCTTCGAACTGGTGGAGGACACGCCCCGTCCGGACGGCTCACGCTGGGTGGTGGTGCGCCCTTCCGGTGCCCGTGAGACGGCGCTGCTGCTGGCCCGCCCGAGCAACGCCGAGCAGCAGGCGCGGGTGGGCGACCAGACCGGCGGCCGCGTCGGCCTGTTCCTGCACACCGAGGACTTCGCCGCAGCTCACGCCCGCATGGTCGCGGCCGGCGTGCGGTTCCTGGAGGAGCCGCGACACGAGGCGTACGGCTCGGTGGCGGTCTTCGTCGACCTGTACGGCAACCGGTGGGACCTGATCCAGCCCCGCAGCACAGAGTGACGACAGGGCGACACTCCGCGCCCGGTGGGTGAACGGTCACCGTACGCCATGCTATTCTCCGATGTCGATCTCCGCCGTGCGGACCCGAACCGGGTCGTTGTCGGAAGGACACCTCCCGATGCCGGCGACTGCCGCCCCGACCATGCCACCGCCCGCCCTGGACAATCCGGCCGGCGGCGCGTTCAGCTTCATCTTCACCACGCTGCCGGCCCTACTGCGGCTGACGTGCGGACTGGTCGGCGCCGCCGTGGCGCTGTCGGTGCGTACCCCGCCGGTCGACAAGGCCCTGCTGCTAGCCGGCGTGGCCGCGCTGACCGCGTGGTCGCTCTGGTACGCCGCCCGCGCGCTGCGCCACGGGATCACGCCCGCGCTGGTCGCCGGTGACGTCGCGGTCACCGCGGTGGCCTGCCTGCTCATCCCCCGCCTGGTGGCACCCGAAGTGCTGCCCGGCGAGGGCAGTTGGATCGCGGTGCTCGCCAGCACCACGGTGATCAACGCTCAGGCCACCGCCAAGGCCCGCTGGTCGATCCCCGGCGGGGTGCTGGTCACCGCCGCGTACGTGGCGGGCGCGCAGGCGGCCGGCAACGCCACCGAGGCCCAGGCACACGCCGCCACCCTGCTCGTACAGACGGCCTGCACCGCGATGATGACGGCGGTGATGCGCCGCCGGATCGGGCGGGCCGACCACGCGTTCGCCGAGCACCAGCGGCTGACCCGGGAGGCGTTGGTCGCCCGGACCGCCCGGGAGGCGGAGCGCCAGCAGAATCGGGACCTGCACGACACCGTGCTCGGCACCCTGACCATGGTGGGGCTGGGCGCGGTGCCCGGCCCGTCGGCCACGTTCCGTCAGCGGTGCGCCGCCGACCTGCGTACCCTCGTCGCGGTGACCGACCTCGGCCCGGCGTCCGGGGACGGCCCGGTGCTGCTCGACGAGCGGTTGCGCGCGGTGCCCGACCGGCTGCCCGAGCTGCCGGTGCGCCTGGAACTGACCGCCTGCGCGGTGCCCGCCGGGGTGGCCGACGCGATCACCGAGAGCACCTACGCGGCACTGTCCAACGTGGTCCGGCACGCTCCGGGCGCGCGGACCACGCTGCGGCTGAACCGCGACGTGGTCGCCGTCGTGGTCGAGGTGGTCGACGACGGTCCCGGCTTCGACCCGGCCACCGTTCCCGTGCACCGGTACGGGTTGCGCGAGTCGATCCGCGGGCGGATGGCCGCTGTCGGCGGGCGGGCCGAGGTGCGTTCCGCGCCCGGTGCCGGCACCCGGATCCGACTGGAGTGGCCCGGTGTCGGCTGACCTCGGCGCGTCGGCGGACCGCACCGGCACCCGCGAGGCGACGATGTCGGAGCCTCGGCCGGGCCCGGTCGAGGTCGACGACCCCACGCCGCACGAGCAGACGGTGCTCGCCGCGCCGGCCGCCGTGGCCCAGGCCTCCGACCGGGGCGCCCGGATCGTCGCCGTCGCCATCACACTGGCCTGGCATGTCGCAATCGGACTGCCGGCGGTGCTGGCGACCCGCACCCAGTTCGCCGCGCCCACCGTGGTGCTCGGCGGCTGGATCCTGGTCGCCGTGATCGGGGCGGTGGCCGCTGTCCGGCTGCTGCGTGGCGCGCCGCTGCCGCCGTGGCCACTCGCCGGGGTGCTGCTGGCCGTCGACGCGGCGGTCTTCGCCGCCGTCGGTGAACGGCAACTGTTCACCGCCGCCAACTGGGTGTGGGGCACCCTCGGCTGGTTCTTCGTGCTGGCCCTGTGGGGACGACGGGTCAGCTGTCTCGTCGCGCTGCTGACCACGCACGCGTTGATCGCGCTCGCCGCCGTCCTCACGTCTACGCCGGGCCCGGCCGATCTGGCCCGATACACCATGTACGTCTACGGCACCTTCTCGCTGCCGGTGGCGGTCTTCGTCGGCAGCGCGGTGATCGTCGGCCTGGCCCGGGAGCGGGCCGCGGCGGCTGCGGCGATGCACACGCTCGCCGCCGAACGCGCCGCCGCCGAGCGGGGCCGGCAGGAACGCCGTGACCGGCTCGCCCTGGTGGGCGCGGCGGCCGAGCGGGTACTCGGCGAGTTGGCCGCCGGGGAGGCGGACCCGGACGACCCGGAGGTACAGCGCCGGTGCGTGCTGGCCGCGGCCCGGCTGCGCCGCCTCATCGCCGAATCCGACGACGTGCCCGACCCGCTGCTGCACGAGCTGCGGGCCGCCGCCGACCTGGCCGAACGCAACGGGCTGCCGATCGACCTGGTCGCCATCGGCAGCCCGCCCCCACTGCCGGTGGAGGTCCGTCGCCGGCTGGCCGACCCGCTCACCAGCCTGCTGGCCGACGCCCGGGGTTGGGCCCGACTGACCGTGGTGGCCGGCCCCGACGAGGTGGTGGTCAGCCTCGTCACGCCGGACCGGGAGGGGCCGGACGCGACCGGCCCTCCGACCGAACACGAGGACGGGCCAGTGCAGCACCTACACGAACGGGACGGGGACATCAGATGGGCGCAGACCCGATGGTCGGGGTGACCGGTGACCGGCCGGTCGGGGTGGCGATCGTCGACGACCACCCGGTGGTCGTCGAGGGGGTACGCGCCTGGCTCGCCAGCGAACCGCGACTGACCGTCCTCGCCACCGGGGACGACCCGGACGAGGTGCTGCGCGCGGCGCCGGACGCCGACGTCGTCCTGCTCGACCTGCGCCTGCACGGCCGGATGGCGCTGGACAAGCTGACCGAGCTGAGCGCCACCGGACGGCGGGTGGTGGTCTACTCGGAACACACCGACCCGGAGACGATGCTCGCCGCGCTGGACGCCGGGGCGGTGGCGTTCCTGGCCAAGCACGAGGGCCGCGAGCACTGCGTCGCGACCGTACTGGCCGCGGCGAGCGACCGCCCGTACGTGCCACCGGCGCTGGCCGGCGCGATGGTCGGCGATCCGAGACCGGACCGGCCCATGCTCTCCGACAAGGAGCGTGAGGCGCTGCTGCTCTGGTTCCAGTCGATGTCCAAGGCGTCGGTCGCGCGTCGCATGCGGATCAGCGAGCACACCGTGAAACAGTACGTCGACCGCGCGCGGATCAAGTACACCCGGGCGGGCCGACCGGCAGCCACGAAGGCGGCGCTGTTGGCCCGTGCGATCGAGGACGGCCTCGTCCGCCCGGAGGAGATCGGCATCTACCGGTCACAGGCGACACACGACCGGCCGACCCCCTAACGGGCGTCATGACAGTGGCCGGCGGATCGGCGAAGATCGACGCATAGCCACTCACCGGGAGGTCGTGACGATGCATGCCGACGCGTCCCCCTTCTTCATAGGTCCCCATCGGTTCGACGCGCCGGACGACGACTCAGGCCCCACCCTCGACCGGCGGTACGACATGCGCCCGCTGCCCGGCGAGAAGGTGCTCGGCCGGCACCGACTGCTCGTCGCGGGCTACCTGCTCGGGCCGACGGAGACACGACGCGCCTGGCAGCTTCCCGGGCCCGTCTCGGTGACCGTCACCGACCAGCGGATCTGCTGGGTGGGCACCGGCTCACAGCTCTCCCTGGTCGCCGACGACACGCCCCGCTCCCGACCCTCCGGACGACTGCCCGGCCTGATGACCGGCCAGATCCGCTGGCAGTGGCCGTCCCGGCTGGAGCTGCCGTCCACCGACCCGGCGCAACTGATGATCGTCTGCGACGCGTTGCGCACCATCCAGCAGCCGGCGCTGGCCCTGGGCGGGTCATCGGGTGAGGTCGTCGCGCTGGGCCGCCAGGTCCGCCGGGCGGTGGCCATGTTCCGGCTCACCCGCCCGCAACTCGTGGACCTCTCCGCGCAGGAGCGCGACGTTCTGCTCCTGCGGGCCGGCCCGGCGCTGCTCGCTGGGGAAGCCCGGATCACCCTGCCGGGCTCGCTGCCCGTGGAGTTTCGCTCCCGCGACGACTACTACCGCTCGGGGCCGGAGCCCAGTTCCTGGGACGGCTTCGCCGACGGCACGTCCGGACGTCACTGACGCCAACCGCAAGCGCCGCTGCGGCAGGCGCGGTCGGCGCTGGCGGAATGCCCCGGCGTCGCTGACGCCAACCCCGGGTCACCGGCGGCACACGCGGTCGGCGCTGGCGGAATGCCCGGGCGTCGCTGGCGGCACAGTCGGGCGTCTCAGACGCTGGGGGCGCGTTCCTCCCCGGCGGCTTCCAACGCGGCGGCCTCCTCCGGCGTCGGCGCGCTCCCGCCGAGGTGGGCCGGCAGCCACCAAGTGTCCTCCGGACCGGCCGGCGCGTCCGGATACTCGCGTTGGGCTCGCTCCACGAGCGCGTTCAGCCGAGTGGTCAACTCGGCGGCCAGCACGTTCGGGTCCGGGAAGTCAGCCGGCAGGATCGGCTCGCCGATGAGGATGGTGATGGGCGTGTGCCGCCGGGTGAGCGTGCGGGGACGGCCCTTCGTCCAGAGTCGCTGGGTGCCCCACAGTGCGACCGGCAGCACCGGCACCTTCGCCGAACGGGCCATCCGCACGGTGCCGTTCTTGAGCTCCTTGACCGTGAACGACCGGCTGATCGTGGCCTCCGGAAAGACGCCCACCACCTCGCCGCGCTTGAGCGCGTTGACGGCGGCGCGGAACGACGCCGCGCCGGCCTGCCGGTCCACCGGGATGTGCCGCATGCCGCGCATCAGCGGGCCGGAGATTCGGTGCGCGAACACCGACTGCTTGGCCATGAACCGGACCAGCCGGCCCGAGGCGTTCGCGCCCAACCCCGCGAAGATGAAGTCGAGGTAGCTGACGTGGTTGCTGGCCAACACCGCCCCGCCGGTGCGGGGTACGTGGTGGGCCCCCTCGATTGTGATCTTCAGGTCGAGGACCCGGAACAGCGTCTTGGCAGCGGCGATAACGGGCGGGTACACGAGCTCCGGCATCCGCAGAATCTACCCTGCCCGGCTGGGAGGTCGCCCGGGTGCCGACCCGGCGACGCGGGTGGTGCGGCGCCGCCGGGTGTGTCTTGTCATTCGCGGCTCAGTCGGCGAGGCTGTGCAGATCGAGCCGGCCGCGGGCGAACGCGTCCACCCGCCCCCACCGGCCCGGAATGTCCAGGACCTCGATCCGGCCCATCCCGACCGGCAGGCGCGGATCGACCGCCAGGTGCCCCTCGTGCGGTTCGAGGCCGAGCATGGTGCGCAGCAACAGCAGCGGCGTACCTGTCGACCAGGCCTGCGGGCTACACGCCGTCGGGTACTCCACCGGGAACTTCGTCTGCTCCCGCGGGTAGCCGCCGAACGCCTCCGGCAGCCGCCCGTCGAAGTACGTGGCCGCGTCCAGGATGCCGTTGGCGATGGTGGCGGCCTCCTCGGCGAAGCCGTAGCGACGCAGCCCCCAGGCGATGAAGGAGTTGTCGAACGGCCAGATCGTGCCGTTGTGGTAGCCGATCGGGTTGTACCGGGTCTCCCCCTCGGCGAGGGTCCGCACCCCCCAACCGGAGAACAGGCGCGGCCCGAGGAGGTGCGCCGCGAGCTTCTCGGCCCGCACCGGATCGACGATGCCGCTCCACAGCAGGTGGCCGATGTTGGAGCTGAGGACGTCGCACTGGCGACCCTCCGGGTCCAGGGCCAGCGCGTAGTACTCGCCGTCGGCCACCCACCAGTCGCGGTTGAACCGCTCCTTCAGGTCCGCTGCCTCCCGCTCCAACTGGTCGGCGAACTCCGGGTCGTTCCAGAACTTGCGGGCCATCCGCGCTGCGCGGACCTTCGCGTCGTACGCGTACCCCTGCACCTCGCAGGTCGCCCGCGGGAACGGCGGCAGGGTCCCGTCGGCGTACGAGATCGAGTCCCAGGAGTCCTTCCAGCACTGGTTCTCCAGGCCGGTCTCGGTGTTGCGGCGCTCGTACCAGATGTAGCCGGTGCCGAGCAGGTCGGCGTGGCTGTCGATCCAGTTGAGCGCGGCCCGGCTCTCCTGTTCCAACTCCTTAACCAGCGCCACGTCCCCGCTCCACCGCTCGTACTCGTCGAGCAGCACCACGAACAACGGGGTGGCGTCCACCGATCCGTAGTACGGCGAGTGCGGTTGCTCCTCGAAGGCGGCGGTCTCGCCGTAGCGCATCTCGTGCAGGATCCGCCCCGGGTCCTCGTCCCGGAAGTCGTCGAACCGGCTGCCCTGCAGGGACGCCAGGATGCGCAGCGTCGTCTTCGACAGTTGTGGCGTGAACGGCAGCGTCTGTAGGCAGGTGAGGATGCTGTCCCGGCCGAACATGGTCATGAACCAGGGCAGGCCGGCAGCGGGTAGGGTCGCGCCACCGAGCGACAGCGGCGAGAAACGCAGCGCCGCCAGGTCGATCAGACTGCGTCGGTATGTGCTGGCGACCCGACCGTGCTCACTGTTGACCTTCGGGGCGTCCGCGATCCACCGCTCCAGGTCGTGTTGCAGTGCCAGCCGCTCGCCCCTGTGCACCCGCAGCCCCATCCGTAGGTCCCGGTCCCCGGGCCCGACCGCGCGGGTCTGCACGTGGATCGTCGCCTGCCACTGCTCGTTCGGCTCCAGGTGGACGGTGTACGCGAAACCCCGGCTGTCGTAGCGGGCCGACATCGACGAGGAGATCTCCGTTTCGCGCCGGAAGTTGCCCCGGCGGTAGCCCAGGCGCAGCTTGTCGGCCTCGACCTCGGTGTAGATCTCGCCCTTCTTGTTCAGGATTTCGTCCTTGACCTGGAACAGGTCGGCGAAGTCGGACGCCGCGTCCATCCGCACTTCCAGGTCGACGGCCTTCTCGTCGTGGTTGAGGATGGTGAGCTGTTCCCGGAAGCTGCCGCCGACCGCACGCTCGCGGATGATCGACAACTTCGCGTCCACGTAGTGCGTGGCCATCCCCGGCACCAGGAAGAACCGTGACTCGAAGTACTGCAGGTCGTCGTACGAGAGCGAGTTGAGGCGTTCTCCGTTCACGCTCAGCACCCACGTGGACAGGAACCGGGTGTCGATGGAGAAGAGCCCGGTCGGTTCGCTCGGCGTCGCCTCGATGTCGCCGGTGTCCTCGCAGACGACGAACGTGTTGCCGTCCAGGATCCGGATCGTGTTGCTCTGGCCCATCAGCGCACCTCCCCCACGAAGCGGCGACGCGGCCCACGGGAGTCCGGCGACCCGGGAAAGATCCGCTCCACCTGCACCACCAACCGCGCGTCCCCCGACACCGTCATGTCCCCGCGCAACAGGGCGGCCAGGCCGTGCTCACGGCCGGACGCGATCTCGTCGAACAGCACCGGGCTGGCACCGATCACCGTGTCGGCCTCCCGGTCCTCCTGACTCACGTTGAGCCGCCCATAGTCGATCTTCAGCAGCCAGTGCCGGGTCTGCGCCCCCTCGTGCAGGTCGATCCGCAGTGTCCCGGTGGCTTTCGCCAGCAGCGGCTCGTACCCCCGCCGGTCCAGGTCCTCGAAGAACCTCGTGGTCGCGTCCACCATCGGGTCCACTCCTCCCAGTCGGCCAGGCCCCCGGCATCCCACCCGCCGCGCTCGCGGCCGGAGTCACACGTCCCCGCACGGGTCCCCGCACCCCACAAACCCAACCTCGCCCAAAAAGGGTGACCCCCATCCCACTCCCACCCCTCCCCCGGGCCCTCGCTCTGCCCCGGTGATCAAGAGGTTTGCGTCACGACACGCCGGAAGCGGTGACGCGAACCTCTTGATCATCGGGGTTGAGGGGTGGGGGTGGGCGCGGGGGGGGGGCCCCCCCCCGGGGGGGGGGGGGGGGGGGGGGGGGGGGGGGGGGGGGGGGGGGGGGGGGGGCCCGCGGGGGGGGGGGGGGGGGGGGGGGGGGCGCCCGCCCCCCCCGCGGGGGGGGGCCCCCCCGCTTCGGTGGTGGTTCTGTGTCAGTTGTTCGGATCGTCGGCACTGATGTCGGCCAGCACCGACTGCGGCTCACGCTCGACCGCGAGGTCACCCATCGACACCAGGCCGATCAGGCGGCCCTCGTCGACCACCGGCAGTCGGCGTACGGCGTAGGTACGCATCAGGTCCGCGGCGGACACGGCGTCGTCGTACTGGCTCACGGTGATCACATCGCGGCTGGTGATCTCGCTCAGCCGGGTCGAGGCCGGGTCCATGTTCTCTGCTACACCCCGGACCGTGATGTCCCGGTCCGTGACGATACCGACGACAGTGTCGCCATCGGTCACCACCACGTCACCAATGGCGCTGTCGCGCATCTCCTGCGCGGCGGCGATCAGCGTGTCGTTGCCGTCCATCGTCACCAACCGGGTCGTCATGAACTCTCCGACCGTTGTCATGGTGCTCCCCTCTCGGTGTCGGCATGGCCCGTCTACCCGCCGCCCCGCAGGGGGTAACGCCATCGGCCGGGCGGCTCTGGACGTCGCCGGGGCGACCCGGTTTCGTGACGGCGGGCTCGACGAACGCGAGCACATGACCACGGACCAGACCTGGACGACACCCGCTACCGTCGGCGAGGTGCGGAGCGGCGAGCGGGAGCTGCGGGAACTCATCGGCGGCAACGCCTGGTTGACCCGGGCGTTGACCGTGGTCCGCGACTCCGGCCTGCCGGACGCCTGGATCGGCGCGGGTGCCCTCCGCGACCTGGTCTGGGGCGAGCGTTACCGCGACGGGTTCGACCCGACTACCGTCCACGACGTCGACGTGGTCTTCTTCGACCCGGCGAGGCTGTCCCGCGACGACGACCAGCGGGCCACCGCCCGACTGGCCGCCGCCTGGCCGGCTCCGCCCTGGCAGGCGCGCAACCAGGCGGCGGTACACACCTGGTACGCCTCGAAGTTCGGCGGAGACCCGATCGCCCCGTACCGCAGCGTCGCCGAGTCGGTGGCCACCTGGCCGGAGTACGCCACAGCCGTGGCCGTGCGCCTAACCGCGGCCGGTGAGCTGGAAATCTGCGCCCCGTACGGCCTCGCGGACCTGCTGGGCGGGGTGTGGCGGCACAACCCGGCCCGGGTGGACGTCGCGCTGTCCCGACAGCGGCTGGCCCGCCACCGACCCGCGCAGCGCTGGCCCCGGGTGACCGTGATCGAGCCGGGCTGACCCGGCGGCCACCACCAGGCGCACCACGCCCGGTGCGGTCGACCTAACAGGCGCACCACGCCCGGTGCGGTCGACCTAACAGGCGCACCACGCCCGGTGCGGTCGACCCGTCAGGCGCACCACGCCCGGTGCAGTCGACCCGTCAGGCGCACCACGCCCGGTGCAGTCGACCCGTCAGGCGCGGGGCGGCATTCCGTAGATGCGCTCCACGTGCAGGCGCAGCACCAGCCGCCGCTCGGCGACCATGGCGCTGCGGTATTCGGCCCAGTCCGGGTGCTCGCCGCGCAACGACCGGTAGAGCCCCACCAGCTCCTCGACCGTCGCGTCGTCGACGTCGGCCGCCGGGGTGGTCAGCTCGGCCCGCCCCTCGACCACCGCGTACGCCCAGCCGTCCTCGCTACTGACGTGGAAGCTGGCCCGCGGGTCCCGTCGCAGGTTGGCGGTCTTGGCCCGGCCGTCGGTGACGGACACCCGGATCAGGCCGGCGGCACGGTAGAACGAGTAGACCACCGTGGACAACTGCGGTCGTCCGTCCCGCTTGATGGTGGCCAGCACACCCATCGAACGACCGGCGATCAGGTCGGTCAACGCCTGCTGGTTGGTGTCCTCCGGCACGGCTTCCTCCAGGTGGCGCGGTCGGCTGTTCCAGCCAAACACGAGCGAAGCGCTCCCGACGTGTCGTTCCCGTCACCGACTGCGGGCCCCCACCGTGACCGGCCGGGGCCCGCAGGGGACGGTGACGGTCAGCGCCGTTCGGCGGCGACCAACTCGGCGAGCTGAACGGCGTTGAGCGCCGCGCCCTTGCGCAGGTTGTCGTTGGAGCAGAACAGCGCCAGCCCGTACTCGACGGTTTCGTCGGCGCGGATGCGACCCACGTAGGTCGGGTCCTGCCCGGCGGCCTGCAACGGCGTCGGCACGGGGGTCAGCGCGACCCCGGGTGCGTCGGCGAGCAGCTCGTGGGCACGCTGCGGGGTGAGCGGGCGGGCGAACCGGGCGTTGATCTGCAGCGAGTGGCCGGTGAAGACCGGCACCCGGACGCAGGTGCCGGAGACCTTGAGATCGGGGATTTCCAGGATCTTGCGGCTCTCGTTGCGGAGCTTCTGCTCCTCATCGGTCTCGAACGAGCCGTCGTCGACGATCGAACCGGCCAGCGGCAGCACGTTGAAGGCGATCGGCTCGGCGAACGAGCGCGGCGCGGGGAACTCCACCGCCGACCCGTCGAAGGCGAGCCCGGCGGCACGCTCGGCGACCTTGCGGACCTGCTCGTCCAGCTCGGCGACGCCGGCCAGTCCGGCGCCGGAGACGGCCTGGTACGTCGAGACGACCAGCCCGATCAGACCGGCCTCGGCGTGCAGCGGGCGCAGCACCGGCATCGCGGCCATCGTGGTGCAGTTGGGGTTGGCGATGATGCCCTTCGGGCGGTCGGCCGCAGCGTGCGGGTTTACCTCGGCGACCACCAGCGGCACCAGCGGGTCCATCCGGAACGCCGACGAGTTGTCGATCACCACGGCGCCGGCCTCGGCGACCCGGGGAGCCAACTCCTTGGCCGTGCCCTTACCAGCCGAGAAGAGCACGATGTCCAGCCCGGAGTAGTCCGCCGTCGCGGCGTCCTCGACGGTGACCTCGTCCTCGCGCCACGGCAGCGTACGCCCTGCGGACCGCGCCGAGGCGAACAACCGCACCTGCTCCGCCGGGAACTCCCGTTCCGCTAGCACCCGCCGCATCACGCCACCGACCTGGCCGGTGGCCCCCACAATGCCGATCCTCATGCCCGCGAGGCTACCGACCCGACCCCCACACCCGGGAACCCTTTCCCACCCCCCGGATCCACCTCACACCGACCCACCCCACCGACCCACCCCCGGGTCCACCCCACCGACCCACCCCACCGGCCCTCTCCCCGCGTGGGCCCTCTCCCGCGTCGGCCTCCCGCGTCGATCATGAGGTTGTCGGCACGACACGCCGTGGCAGGTGAGAACAACCTCATGATCAACGAAGGCCGGGGGCGAAGGCCGGGGGCGGGGACCGGGGGCGGGGGGTAGGGGGTAGGGGGTAGGGGTTAGGGGTTAGGGGTTAGGGGTTAGGGGTTAGGGGTTAGGGGTTAGGGGTTAGGGGTTAGGGGTTAGGGGTTAGGGGAGCAGGTTTCCTAGGGCGGCGGACTCCAGGTCGTTGCGGATCAGTGCCGCGTCGCCCTCAATGACCAGGGTCAGCGCGTCCGCGTGCAGGTGCGCGGCGGCCGCTGCGGAGACCTGGTCCACGTCGGCGTTGAGCAGTTCCTCACGCAGCCGGGCGTGGTAGTCGTCCGGCAGGTCGTGCACCACCAGCGTGGTCAGGGCGGACGCGATCGCCCGAGGGCTCTGCAACTCGACCGAGAGCTGCCCCGCCCGCCAGGAACGGGCCACGGCCAGCTCGTCCTCGGTCACACCCTCCGCCTGCGTACGGGCGATCTCGCCCACCGCCTCGACCAGGGCCGGCGTGGTGACCGCGGTCTGCACGCCGGAGCTGACCGCGAACCGGCCGAACCGGCGGGACGAGGCGAACTCGCCCCGGATGCCGTACGTGTAGCCGCGCACCTCGCGGATCAGGTGGTTGAGCCGGGAGGTGAAGGCCCCGCCGAGGACCGTGCCGGCGAGGGTCATCGGTACGTGGTCGGGGTGCGCCCGGTGCGGCGACGGGTGGCCCAGCCGCAGCGTGGACTGCACCGAGCCCGGCCGGTCCACCAGGATGATCCGCCGGCCGGCGTGCAGCGGCACCTCGATCGGGCCGCCCTGCTCGGCCGGGCCGCCGCCGGTGCCGGCGAACGCCGCTCCGGCCAGCGCGTCCAGGTCGATCCGGTCCAGGTCACCGGCGACGACGAGGGTGCCGGGCCGCAGGAACCACTCGGAGTGGAAGACCGTGATGTCCTCCACGTCCAGGGCGGCCACCGAGTCCGGGTCGCCGTACATCGGTCGTCCCCACCGGTTGTCGACGCCGAACAGGTCGGCGCGCAGCGCGGCGTCGGCGCGCGGACCGGGATTGGCCCAGTCCATGCGCAGCGCGTTCGCCTCGTCGTCGCGGACCCGCCGCACGTCGGTCGGGTCGAGTCGGGGCGTCCGGACGGCCTCGGCGAGCAGCTCCACGGCAGCGGTCAGCCGGTCCACCGGGACCTGGACGCTGACCTGGAACGAGTCCCAGTCCAGCCCGGTCACCAGCTCGGTGCCCAGCGCCTCGATGGCCAGCGCGTACGCGGTGGCGTCCCGCTGGCCGGTGCCCTCCTCCATGGCCTTGGCGAGGACGCCGCCCAGACCCTCCTTGCCCGTCAGCTCGCGGCCGGCGCCGGCGTCGAGGAGCAGCAGCGCGACGGCGAGGTTCTGTCCGGGCAGGTGCGCGGCGACCACCTGGCCACCGCCTACCGCGCGGCGGACCACCGGCGGGAACCGGTACGGGCGAGCGGCACCCGGGCCGGGACGGTCGGTGATCAGCGTCATGCGGTCTCCTCGGGCAGGTAGGTCAGGGTCACCCGGTCGGCGGCGCCGAGCACCTCGGCGGCCGTCTCGGCGATCTGCTCGGCGGTCACCGCGAGCCAGGCGGGCAGCCGGTCGGCGGCCCGGGCCGGGTCGCCGAACTGGGTGGTGTACCGCCCGAGCGTGTCCGCGCGGCCGTCCACCGTCGACATCTGCCGCCACCACGCCGTGCTCAGCAGCGCCTTGGCCCGGTCCAGTTCGGCGGCGGTGACCGGCACGGTGGCCAGCTCGTCGACGACCTCGGCGAGCCCTTCGGCCAGCCGTTCGGCGCTCACGCCGGGGCGGGCGGTGGCGGTGGCGATCAGCGGCGCCGGGGCGTGTGCGAGGTCCACCCCGTACGCGCCGACCAGGTCGGGTTGGGCGATCCGCTCGCCGTCGGCGAGCCGCTGGTAGAGCCGGCTGCCGCGGCCGCTGCCGAGCACGGTGGCGAGCACGGTGAGCACGTCGTAGCCGGGGCTGCCGAACGGGTGACCCCGGTGGGCGATGTAGACGCGCGGCGCGGGCACGTCGGCGGTCACCGTCTCCACGGCGGGCTTCCCGGTCGCCGGGACGCTGCGACCGTCCGGCGCGGCCGGGATGCCGTCACGGGCCGGCAGCGCGCCGAAGTACTTCTCGGCCAGCGCGAACACCTCGGCGGCCTGGGCGTCGCCGACAACGGTGAGCACCGCGTTGTTCGGCGCGTAGTACATCTCGTGGAACGCCTGGAAGGTGGCGAGATCGGCGGCGTTCAGGTCGGCCATCGAGCCGATCGTCGAGTGGTGGTACGGGTGCCCCGGCGGGTAGAGCAGCGGCAGCAGTCGCAGCCACGCGTCCCCGTACGGGACGTTCTCGTAGCGCTGCCGGCGCTCGTTCTTGACCACGTCGCGCTGGTTGTCCAGCGTCTCCTGGGTGAGCGCCGGGACCAGCCCACCCATCCGGTCGGCCTCCAGCCAGAGCGCCAGCTCCAAGTGCTCGGCCGGGACCGTCTCGAAGTAGTTCGTCCGGTCCGGGTTGGTGGTGGCGTTGAGCGAGCCGCCGGAGCCCTGGATCAGCTTCATGTGCTCGGTCTTCGCCACGTTCACCGAGCCCTCGAACATGAGGTGTTCGAAGAGGTGGGCGAAGCCGGTCTGCCCGGTCGGCTCGTGCCGGGATCCGACGTCGTACCAGAGGTTGACGGCCACCGCGGGCGCGGTGCGATCCTCGCTCACCACCACACGCAGGCCGTTGTCCAGTCGGGACGTCTCGATGTGCCAGGGGTAACCACTGTCGGGCATGGCACGACGCTATCCGATCTCGCGGGCGGAAGGTGGCGTGCGGTGGGTCGGCGAGCCGAGCCGCGCGGCCGCATCGAGTCGGCCGCTCGGGGTACCGCAGGGGGTATGACCCGACCGACCCCCGAGGAGTCCACCCGTCACGCCGCCGGACCGGCCGCCCGCGCCGTCGAACGCGCGAGCGCCGCCCTCGGCCGCCTGCGCCGCGGCCGGTCGCTGCATCCGGCGGGCGCGTCGTTCTCCGCCGAGGTGACGATCTGGGGTACGCCCGGACCGCCCGTCGGGGTCGACCTCCTCGACAACCCCGGTGCGTACGCGGGCACACTTCGCCTGTCCCGCGGGATGCCCACGCCGGGCGGTTGGCCGGACGTGCTGGGCCTGGCGCTACGCGTGCACTCCGACCAGGGGCGCCCGTTCGACCTGCTGGTCAGCTCCAGCGGTGCCGCTCCGGTGCTGCGGAACCTGCCCCTGCCCCGCCGCGGCTTCTCCGGGACGTACAGCACGATCATGGGTTATCGCGCGGGCCGACGCCGACTCTGGTTGGCCGCGTTGGCCGACCCCGAGTCGGTCGATCTCGGCCACACCCTGGCGGCCGTCGCGGCCGCGGCCCGGACGGATGCGCCGCGCCTGGTGCTCGCGGTCGCGTCCGCCGTCGGGCCGTGGCGGCCGGTGGGCCAGGTCGGCATCGGCGTCCCGCTCGACGCCCGGCAGGACGCCGCGCTCGCGTTCGACCCCGTGCGCAACCTGCCGGCCGGACTGCGGGCGGCCGGTCCACTCGCCTGGCTGCGCGAGTGGACCTACGCGGGGTCGCGTCGGGCCCGCGGTGCGACCGTTCAGTCCGGCGGTTCGACGGCGGCCACCGTCTGATCGGAGGTACGCCGTTCCAACACCGTGTCCGGTGCCGCGTTCTGGTCCTCCTCGCGCACGTCCGACTCGGCGAGGATGGCCTCCGCCTGTGCCTGCGGATCGTCGCTGCCCACCGCGACCTCCTCGGGAAGGAGGTGGTGCGCGCGGGACTCCGCCCGCTCCTGATCGCTCTGCTCGTCAGTCATGGCACCCCTGTTACCCGGGGCCCGGCCTCGGCACGCGGTGTTCACGCCGCATCTTGGGACGAGGGCCCGGCGACCCCCGTCCGGTCGGGTAGGCTGGCCCGGTGATGAGGACGTATCGATGGTTTAGGCAGCCGGCTCGCACGCCGGTGACTTCACCATGATCTGACGTCACCACGGACCGAGCCGGCCGGGCAGGAGCTGTCGTTCCTGCCCTTCTGCGTACGAGCAGCCGGCTCGTCCCGGGCACCGGCCCCGGGCACGGTCGGCGAGAGGATGCCCACCGTGACGACCCCGGAGACCGATCGGGTCAGCGACCAGCGGATCGACCGTGTCGTGCCGCTGACCACACCCGCCCTGCTGCACCACGAGTTGCCCCTTCAAGCCCCGCTCGCCGCGGCCGTGTTGAACGACCGACGCGCGGTGAGCCGGGTTCTCGACCGCGAGGACGACCGCCTGCTGGTGGTGGTCGGCCCGTGCTCCGTGCACGACCCGGCCGCCGCGCTGGAGTACGCCGAGCGCCTGCGCGCCGCCGCCGACCGGCTCGCCGACGACCTGCTCATCGTCATGCGGGTCTACTTCGAGAAGCCCCGCTCGACGGTCGGTTGGAAAGGCTTGATCAACGACCCTGGGCTGGACGGCAGCGGCGACGTCAACACCGGTCTGCGCCGGGCCCGGGCGCTGCTGCTCGACGTCCTGCGCCTCGGTCTGCCGGTGGGCTGCGAGTTCCTCGACCCGATCACCCCGCAGTACATCGCCGACACGGTGGGCTGGGGCGCGATCGGCGCCCGTACCGTGGAGAGCCAGGTGCATCGGCAGCTCGCCTCCGGCCTGTCCATGCCGATCGGCATGAAGAACCGCCCCGACGGCAGCATCGGCACGGCGGTGGACGCGATCCGCGCCGCCGGGGTGCCGCACGTCTTCCCGGGCATCGACTTCTCGGGCACCCCGGCGATCATGCACACGCGTGGCAACACCGACGGTCACCTGGTGCTGCGCGGCGGAGGCGGTCGGCCCAACTACGACGCGGGATCGGTGGCGGGGGCGCTCGACCTGCTGCGGGCCGCCGGGCTGCCCGAGCGCCTGGTGATCGACGCCAGCCACGCCAACAGCGGCAAGGACCACCGCAACCAGCCACTGGTCGCCGCCGACGTGGCCGCCCAACTGGCCGCCGGCCAGCGCGGGATCACCGGTGTGATGCTGGAGTCGTTCCTCCTGCCCGGCCGGCAGGACCTCGATCCCACCCGCGAGCTGGTGTACGGCCGTTCGGTGACGGACGCCTGCCTCGGCTGGGACGACACCGCCGAGGTGCTCGACGAGCTGGCCACCGCCGTACGTACCCGCCGGGCCACCCTGCCCACCCCCGCCTGAGGGTGTGACGGTCGGCACTGCGGTGCGCGGAACACGACCGGGCGGCGCCTGGTTAACTGAGGTGTCGGTGTGCTCAGTGTCCCCGGGCCTCACCTAAATAGCCCTCGCGGAATACCGTTCGGCTGGAGCCGCGTCGCGCCACTCGCCGAGAGGCGACATACACACCGACACCAGCGCCGCCCCCGGCTCACGAGGCCGGGGGCGGCGCTGTCTGTACTCCCGGGGGTCCACCGCCTGCGGGCCCGCCGGCTGGCGAATGCCGCGACGTTTGACCGATTCCGGCCCGGGTAGCTGATCAGCGTGACCGACGA
Organism: Micromonospora sp. DT4; assembly: GCF_049841675.1. Taxonomy (NCBI): domain Bacteria; kingdom Bacillati; phylum Actinomycetota; class Actinomycetes; order Micromonosporales; family Micromonosporaceae; genus Micromonospora; species Micromonospora sp. DT4. The sequence continues at coordinate 26,640 of NZ_JBNCKT010000042.1, read as the reverse complement.
CGCATCCGTGGCCGACGAGCCGGACATGCGCGCCCTCTACGACCTGCTCGACGACATCTACCGGGGTCAGGAGCGCACCACCCAGGCGGAGATCTATCGCCGGGCCGTCGCCGCCGAACTCCCGCCGGAGCTGCTCGCGCGCATCGACGCGCTGCCCGAGGGCGAGTACGCGGTGGACGAGGCCAGCGACCTGCTGGGCGGCAGCGTCGCGTGAGCGGCACGAGCGCAGTCAGCGAGCCCGGCGACGTGAAGGGACGACACACCATGACGCACCACGAGGACCACGACGAGAAGGTCCCGGCGCTGGGCCAGCCGCCGAAGGGCAGGGACACCACGCCCGAGCCGGACTTCGCCAACGAGCACGACCGCACGGCGGTGGACCGGGACATCATCACCGGTGCGGACGAGGACGAACGCGAGCCGGAGTCGCCGCACGGCTGGTCCGGCATGCAGCGTTGACGCTTGCACGACTACGGGGGCTGGCGAACTCGCCGGCCCCCGCAGTGTTCGTGCCCGTCCTCGGTCAGTCGTCGTCGTGCCCGCCCTCGGCGGCCTGCTGCGCCGAGGCGTACGCCATCTGGAGGAAGTCGGACGCGGCTACGGCGGTGAGCGCCGTGGCCACCAGACGCGTGAGCCGGGGGGCGAGCACCAGACCCCCGGTGAGCCCCGTGGCCACCCAGACCGCCAGGCAGAACGGGCAGCTCAGCAACTCGCCGATGGCGTGCCGGGTGGAGCTGCCCGAGTCGCGGACCTGCTCCATCACCTCGCCGCTGCCGATCGGCCGGTCGTAGCGGGTGAACGGGGCTCGCAGCGGGCTGGTCACGGCATCCTTGGACAGCAGCCGGCTGAGCTTGTGCGTGGCGATGGAGAGCAGCACCACGTCGGCGGTGGCGGGACGCTCGGGGACCGGCCGGCCGGTAACCTTGACCAGACCGGCGAGCGCTCCGGTCACGCCCGCGTAGGTGCCCATCGCCGCCAGGTAGCCGCCGAGCGGTCGGTGCTCGTGCGGCGCGTACGCCCGGCGCAGCCGCGCCACCTTCTGTCGCAGGCCAGTGTCGGTCACCCGGTCTCCTCTTATGTCATCGTGGTGCGAAAGTGGCCGTCCGACCGGCCGGTGTCTCTCAGCCGGCCTGGAGGTTGTCGGCGACCTCACGCGCGAGGTTGGTCAGCGCCTCGTCGGCCAACTGGTCCGGGTCGGTGCCCGAGCCGTCGGTCAGGTCGAGCTGGATCCGCGCGCCGCCGGAGTCGGCCGGATCCACCCGAATCTCGGCGGCCCAGCCGGCCTCGCCCCACCGGGCCCGCAGCTCCTCGCCACTGACCTCGGCGGGAGGGCTCCCGTCGCTGCGCAGCGGCGCCGGCAACCAGGCCGAGGCGCGGGCCGGGTCGGTGGCCGTGTTGAAGACCACCTCGGGCGGCGCGGACATGCCGCGCACGGCTCGCGCCGCCATCAGGCGTCCCGCAGACGGCTCGGGTCGACCTCCCGGCCGGGGTGGCGGGCCAGGTACTCGGTCTCCAGTTCCGCGGTGCGCCGCAGGTGGTTGGCGAGCGCCGAGTCCGCCGCGTGCCGCAGGGTGTCCAGCCGGGTGCGGTGCAGGCTGTGCATCTCGCGGATCAGGTCGTCGTCGGTCAGTTCCGTCGGGTCCACGCCGACCGCGTCGCCGTCGAGTTCGGCGCCCCCCGGGTCGGCGAGGTGGTCGCCGCCCCACTCGGGCACCCGCTGCTCCGGGCTCATCTCCCTGCCGCCGCTGGATGCGAAGCCGTCCTCGCGTACCGATCCGGTCATCATCGCCCCCCTGGTCTCGTTTGGGCTGGCGTCTAGACGGATGCCCACACCGGGTGACGCCAAACCATCCCGCGCGTGCGGCACCTACGACACCGCGTCGGAGAGCGCCGCCGTTCCCGGTACCCTCGACGCCATGAGGTGGCTCTGGACCCCGGCGTGGATCGCACGTCACGTGGCCATGGTCGTGCTGGTCGGGAGCTTCCTCGGGCTGGGTTGGTGGCAGATCAGCCGGGCCACGGCCGGCAACAACCTCAGTTGGGGGTACGCCGTCGAGTGGCCGATCTTCGCCGGCTTCGTGGTCTACGTCTGGTGGCGCGAGGTGCGCCTGGCCCGCCGCGCCGCACAGGGGGAGACCGAGCCACCCGCGGAGCCGGCCGTCGAGCCGCCGCCGGCCGCGACCGCCGGTTCCCGACCGGCGGTACGCCGACCGGTGCGGGTGACGAGGGTGCCGGCCACCTCGTCGCCCGGTGACGACGTGGCCCTGGCCGCGTACAACGACTACCTGTCATGGTTGAACGCCAATCCGGGCGCCCGGCCCGGTGACTACCCCGGCTGAGCCGGGCCTGAAGAAGGACGGACGAAGGTGGGCGCAGCCCTTACCCGGTACCGCGTGATCGCCTGGATCGTGGGCGTGGTGCTGATCCTGCTGGTCGTGATCGGCATGCCGCTGAAGTACGCGTTCGACAACCCGGTGGTGGTGGAGACGGTCGGCCCGGCGCACGGCTTCCTCTACTTGATCTACCTGGTGGCCGCGTTCGACCTGAGCCGCCGGGCCGACTGGCCGCTGAAGCGGATGCTCCTGGTGATGCTCGCCGGCACCGTGCCGTTCGTCTCGTTCTACGCCGAGCGTCGCGTCACCGCCTGGCTCGACCGCCCCACGGCCCCCACCCCGGAACCGGTCGCGGGCTGAAACCCCCGGCCCGACTCTGGGCTGGGCCGGGACCGTCAGCGGTTGGGCCGCCAGGGGTCGGTCGAGGCGAGCGGGTCGACCCAGCCGCCGTACCGGTTGACCTCCCGGGCGCGCAGCAGCGCCCGGGTGACCTGACCGAACTGCCGCTCGTCGTCGGCGCTGAACAGCAGCACCTCCGCGCCGCGGTGCCAACCCCACAGCTCGTACGGCGGCGGCCGCCAGCGGTCTCCGACCAGGGCGAGCGCGGCCGGCAGCAGGAGCACCGCCCCGAGGATGAGGTACGCCCCGGCGGTCAACCGCTGCAGGCCGCCGCTGAAGCCGAGGAGCAGGCCGACCACGCCGATCATGGAGGCGGTGATCACGACGGCCCGGACGGCGATCCGGTCGTGCGGGCCTCGGGTGGTACGCAGGTGGGTCAGGTCGAGGATGCGATAGCTGGTACGGCCGACGGTGAACCGGTCGACGGTGACGATGATGCCGGGTCGCGCGTACAGCAGCGTGGACCTGGCACTGGGCACCGTTCGCTGCGGTCGCGTCTTTGCGCCTTCACGATTCACGGTTCCTCCCGCTGAGCGGTCTGCCGGGCTGGGTCGGTGACGACGGGCGTGATTGTCTGATTACGGGATTCCCGGCTCCGGGCTCCATTGTGTTGGGGCACCGCCACTCCACCTGGGCATTTACGACAACGGACCGCCCACTCGTCCGGGCGACATCGTTGGGAAACAGCATCCATTTCAGGTTTTGTCGGTTACGGCGGGCGGTTGACCGGCGGCATCCGTCGGGAACGACGAATGTCATATATCGGTCAGTGGGCACAAAGGGGACCGGTTTACCCTTCGCTCCCGTGTCGGCAGCCCCGTTGACGCTGTCGCCCCGCAGGGGCACTTCCTGCCACTTGGTCAACATTCGCCCCTGCTTCAACTGCGCAGCACAACCGTCCCGGGTTAGGTTGAGTGAGCCGGTCCGGCCCAGTGCCGTCCATTCGGACGACCCCGGCCGGTGTCGCCGAGGGCGTCAGCAGCCCCGTCGGCGGCCGTGGGAGAGGAGCCTCTCGCTCTTGTCATCCCTGAGAACCCTGCTGCGTACCGTGGCGCTGGTCGGCCTGTCGGCCGCCCTGATCGCCCCGACGGCGGCGGCGCACGCCGAGCCGTCCCCCGCCGACCTGACCCGCCGGATCGAGACGTCCTCGGCCGAGTTGGAGCGGGTGGTGGAGTCGTACAACAAGCTCACGGAGGACATCAAGGTCAACAAAACCGCGGTGGCCCGATTACAGGCCCGCATCGGCCCACTCGAACAGCAGGCCGAGCAGAGCCGGGCGGACGTCACCGCACTCGCCAACAGCGCGTACAAGAGCGGTGGCCTACATACCGCCGACGCGCTGCTACGGCCCGGCGGCGCCGCCGCCATGCTGGACCGGCTCGGCACTCTCGACCAGCTGACCCGTCAGCGCCAGGAGCGCATCTCCGGCTTCACCGACAACCAGCGGCGGCTGCTCGACGAGAAGACGCGGCTGGACGCCACGCTGGCCCGGCAGGCCGCGCAGGCCCGCGAGCTGGCAGCCGGCAAGACGCGCATCGAGAAGGACCTGGCCGAGCTGTACGAGCTGCGCCGGCAGGCGTATGGGGCGGCCACCGAGCGTCCCGCGCCCACGGCGGCGAAGACCGAGGCCCGGAATGTGCCGGCCGTCGCCGGAGATGCCGACACGGCGGTGCGCTACGCCTTCGGGTCGATCGGCAAGCCGTACGTCTGGGCGGGCGAAGGGCCCAACGGCTACGACTGCTCCGGCCTGACCCTGGCAGCATGGCGGGCGGCCGGAAGGTCACTGCCGCACAGCGCACGGATGCAGTGGGGCGCGGTCGCGCACATCGACCGAGGCGACCTACGCCCCGGGGACCTCGTCTTCTACAGCGGCCTCGGGCACGTCGCTCTGTACGTGGGCGACGGGCAGGTGATCGACGCGCCGAGCGCCGGTCGCAACGTGCTCAAGCGCGGCATGAACATAATGTCGATCCACGGTTACGGCCGGGTCCGCTAGCGGAACCCGTTACGGCGAACGGCCGGCGTCCCCCTATCGGACGCCGGCCGTTCGCCGTCATTACTACCAGGTCAGGCTGCCTGCAGCCCCTCCGCCCGGGCCAGCTCGCGGAGCCGGCCGAGGGCCTGGATCTCCAGCTGCCTGATCCGCTCGCGGGACAACGAGAAGCGGGACGCGACCTCGGTCAGCGAGTGCTCGCGGCCGTCCTCCAGCCCGTAGCGGGCCCGCATGATGCCCGCCGAACGGTCGTCGAGGTGGTTGAGCAGCCCCTCGATGCGCTGCCGCTCCAGGCCACTGAGGACGATGTCCTCCGGCGACGGCGCGTCGCTGTCGGCGACCAGGTCACCGAGGTTGGTGTCACCGTCGTCGCCGACCGGGGTGTCCAGCGACACGGTGTCCTGCGACCAGCGGCGCAGCTCGTTGACCCGCTCGACGGTGACGCCGAGCGACGCCGCGATCTGCTCCGGCTCCGGGTCGCTGCCCAGCTCACGGGTGAGCTGCCGGGTCACGTTGCGCATCCGGTTGACGTCCTCCACCAGGTGCACCGGCAGGCGGACGGTGCGCTCCTGCTGGGCGATCGCCCGGCTGATGGCCTGGCGGATCCACCAGGTGGCGTAGGTGGAGAACTTGTAGCCACGCTCGTAGTCGAACTTCTCGACCGCCCGGACGAGGCCGGTGTTGCCCTCCTGGATCAGGTCCAGCATGGGCATCCCCGAGCGCACGTACCGACGCGCGATCGACACGACCAGTCGCAGGTTGGCGCGGATGAAGAGGTCCTTCGCGCGCTCACCCTCGACGACCAGCCGATCCAGGTCGGCCCGGTCGACACCGTCGGGAACGGCGTCCGCACCGAGCAGGTGCTCGGCGTAGAGGCCGGCCTCGATCGCCTTGGAGAGATCGACCTCCTTGGCGGCGTCCAGCAGTGGCGTCCGGGAGATCTCGTGCAGGTAGACGCCGACCAGGTCGCGCTCCTCGGCGACCTCGTCGGTCCGCATGCCGATGTTCTTGTCCACGTTGCCCACGGTCCCCTCGCTCGCCGGTCGCCCGGTTCCTTGCCATTCCCCACGTCCGGTCAGCCCTGGTAACTTCTGCTGTGCCCACCGGTGCTGACACCTACACAACAGATGAGACGTGTCAGGGATTCCGTTCCGTGCGTCGAAAGTGTCACGAATGCCTGAGCAATTGCTGAGAGCACGGTCCGTGTTTGCTGTCAGCACCCATCGGGTAGCGCGCCGCTGCGCACCTCGAACGGGCTGGTTGATCGACGGATCACCATCGTCCGCACCATAGGAACACCGCCCGCCGCGCTGGCACAGCGACCCGGGTCACCACCGTGCTGCGATCCTGGTCACTGCCAGATACGCAGCGATGGACCGGTCGGTTCATCCACGAGGGTGTCATTACCCTCCACCCCGATGAACAATCCGGAGCCTCATTCGCTTCCCGGGTGTGCGGCTCAGGAGGCGAGCAGCGCGAGGGCTCCGCGTACCTGGTCCGCGGAGCGGGCGAGGGCGGCTCGCGCGGCGGCCACCTCAGCACCGGAGACCAGGGTGACGAGCGCCGTCTTCAGGTCACCCCCGGCCTCGCCGAGGGCCCGCCGGGAGACCTCCTCGGAGCAGCCCGTCGCCTCGACCAGGATCGAGATCATTCGGCCCCGAAGCTTGGCGTTGGTGGCAACCATATCGATCATGAGGTTCGAGTAGACCCGGCCCAGGCGCACCATGACGGCGGTCGAGAACGCGTTCAGCACCAACTTCTGCGCGGTGCCCGCCTTCATCCGGGTCGACCCGGTGACCACCTCGGGTCCGGTGTCCACCCCGATGAACACGTCGACCGATTGGGCGGCCTCGGCCTCCGGATTGGCGCAGAGCAGCACCGTCGAGGCACCCGTGGCACGGGACGCGGCGAGCGCCCCGAGGACGTACGGGGTGCGTCCGCTGGCGGCCAGACCGACCACGAGGTCACCGACACGCACACATCTGGCCGCTTCGAGGGCGCCGCCCCGATCGTCGTCCTCGGCGTCCTCCACGGCACGCACCATGGCGTCAGGTCCACCGGCGAGGTGGGCGCAGAACCAGTCCCGGGGCGAGTTGAAGGTGGGGGCCAGCTCGGCCGCGTCGAGCACGCCCAGCCGGCCGGAGGTGCCGGCCCCGAAGTAGTGCACCCGGTGGCCGCCACGCAGGGCCTCGACGGCCAGGTCGACCGTGGCGGCGATCTCGTCGAGCACCGCGGCGACCGCCGCCGGGACCCGTCGGTCGGCCTCGTTGATCACGGTGAGGACGTCCCGGGTCGACATCAGGTCGAGGTCGACGCTGAGCGGGTTGCGCCGTTCGGTGGGCGCGCCCACCCGGACCGCCGGTCGGCCGGGCAGTGCTGACATGTCCTTGTTCGGCTCCACCGAGCCGGGCGTCATGCCCGCCTCCGGCTCGCGCCCACCCGGTGCGACTGGACCGCCTCGGCGGTCGCCTCGAGGGCCTTGCGGGCCCGGGACCGGTTGCGGGCGGCGACCCCGACGAACAGGCAGTCGACGACGGTGAGCTGCGCCAGCCGGCTGGCCGTGGCACCGGAGCGGTAGGTCGTCTCGCGGGCCGCGGTCGTCAGCACGAAGTCGGCGACCTCGGTGATCGGCGAGCGCGGGAAGTTGGTCAGGGCCACGGTGGAGGCGCCCCGCGTCCGAGCCTGCTCCAGCACCTCGATCACGTCGGAGGTGGTGCCGGTGTGCGAGATGCCGATCGCGACGTCGCCGCGTCCGAGCAGGGCCGCCGAGGTCAGCGCGGTGTGCACGTCCGGGAAGTAGAAGGCGATCCGGCCGATGCGGTGCAGCTTCTGCTGGAAGTCGGAGGCGACGAAACCACTGGCCCCGGCACCGTAGATGTCGATCCGGCCGGCGCCGGCGATCGCCTCGACGACCTGTTCGCAGACGGCCGGGTCGAGCTGTTCGGCGGTCTCCTCGACGGCCCGTGCGTCGTTGAACGCGATGGTGGCGATGATCTGGGCGAGGTCGGCGCCGGGCGGAATGTCACCGCCGACGACCCGGGCGTCCGGGGGCTCGATGCGGCGGGCGGCCTCGGCGGCGAGCCGGATGCGCAGCTGCGGATAGCCGTCCATCCCGACCGACCGGCAGAACCGGATGACCGTCGCCTCCGACGTCTCCGCCGCGGTGGCGAGGTCCGTGATGGTCCTCCGGGAGGCGGCGGCCGGGTCGGACACGACCAGTCGGGCGACCCGCTGCTCGGCGGGCGACAGCGACGGCAGGAGCCCGCTGATGTGGACGATCAGTCCACCAGGCTCGTGACTCGCAGAAATCTTCGGACTCTTCGCCACGGGTGAAACTTACTTTCACCAAGCGTGACCGTCAACCATCACCGCCTCTGGTGGGACACGTGTCGAAGGTCCGGCTCACGCGTTTCGCACAGCCTCCCACGTACGCAGGATCGCCGCCTCATCCGCCGGGTCGAGTCCACCCTGCGGTACGTCGCCCGGGTACGCGCAGCCGGGTGCCGCCGGCGTGCAGCAGCCAGCCGGCCAGATCCTCGACGTCCACGAACTGCGCCCGGTCGGTCGGCCGCCCCGGCGTGAGAACCTCGCCCCCGCAGGCCAGCCGTCGCATCCAGTACGGGAAGCGGTTGCTCGAATCCTCCGCGCCGACAATCAGCCCGGCCCGGCAGATGAACGACCTGTCCTCCCCCACCCGCTCGCGTACCAGCCGCTCGATGACGACCTTGCACTCGCCGTACCACCGAAAATCCGGGCCCGGTCCGTCCACGTCGGACGGCGGGGGCGGCAACAGCGGTGTGTTCGCCGCGGAGAGACCCGGGGTCGCGTAGTCCGCGTACACCGAGACCGTCGAGACGAACGACCAGTGAACCCCTGCTCTCGGCAGACACCACCCCGCCCGACGGCCGGTCGATCATGAAGTTATTGCCACGACACGCCGACCTGACAGGCAGCAACTTCATGATCGACGAGGTGAAGGGCGGGGGCCGGGGGGTGGGGTGGGGGTGGGGGCGTTAGCGTTCTCGGTGTGGTGGAGCGCAGCGTGGTGGTCACCGGTGGGGGTGGCGGGTTGGGTGGCGCGGTTGTCGGCGCCTTCGTCGAGGCGGGATGGCGGGTGGTCGTACCGCGAAGGGGTGACCCCGCCGCGTCGGAGCCGGCGGCGGACGGGCTGGTCCGGCTAACCGCGGACCTGACCGACCCGGCCGACGTGGCCCGCGTCGTCGCGGCTGCCGTGGCCGACCCGGCCGCGCCGCTGCAGGCGGTGGTCAACCTGGTCGGGGGGTACGCGAGCGGCGGCCTGGTGCACGAGACTCCGGTCGAGGAGTTCGAGCGGATGCTCACCGTCAACCTGCGCCCCACGTACCTGGTCACGCAGGCCGCGCTGCCGCACCTGGTGGCGGCCGGGGGCGGCGCGGTGGTCTGCGTCTCCGCCCGCGCGGCGGTCACCCCGTTCCCCGGGGCGGTCGGCTACGTCACGGCCAAGGCGGCGGTGCTGGCCTTCGCCAACGCGGTCGCGGTCGAATACCGCTCCCGCAACGTCCGCTGCAACACGGTGCTGCCCAGCGTCATCGACACGCCGGCGAACCGGGCCGCGCAACCCGACGCCGACCACTCCCGCTGGGTCACCCCGGCCGAGATCGCGCCGGTGATCCGCTTCCTCGCCTCGACCGACTCGGCGCCGACCACCGGGGCCACCGTCCCGGTCTACGGACGCGCCTGAACCAGTAGCGGTCCGCCGCCGCGCCCGTCCTGGTCCTGCGAAGGAGTGGCGGGCGGCGGCTGCGCCGGCGGCGCCACGGTCGAGGGCCGCGCCCGGTCGGGTCCAACGTCCGACGGCAGCCAGGAGGACAGGTGCGCCTGGATCTGCTCGGTCACCTCCTCGGCCGAACGGCCCGCGTCGACGAGGACGAAGCTCGGGTACTCGGGCAGGGTCCGGTAGGCGGTGTCCGCCGCGGTCAGCCAGCCCATCGACTCGTGGTCGGTGCCGCGCTCCTCGATGCGCCGGTACGCCTCCGCCGGGTCGACGGTGAGCAGGAAGGTGACCTGCGGCGTGGGGAACAGACGGTAGCCGGCCCGGGCCAGCCGCTCCCAGCGGTGCCCGCCGTGGGCGCGGATGCTGGCGTACTGGCAGGCCGAGTAGCGGTCCATGACGGCCGTACGACCGGTGAGCAGGCAACTGAGCAGGGCCGCGGCGATGGCCAACCAGCGCAGCACGGACTCCACCGCCAGGACGCCGTCGCGCCCGACGAGTCGTTGCGCGTCCGGGAGGCCGAGACGGTGGGCGAGCCGGCCGAGCCAGCGACGACCACTGGCGTTGCGGCGGTACGTGGCGGGACGGCCGGCGGCGGTCAGCGCGTCGGCCAGCCGGTGTGCCTGTGTGGTCTTGCCCGAGCCGTCGATGCCGATCAGAGCGACGGTGCGCAACCGGGCCGTGCCGCGTCGCATCCCCGATGGTCTGGCCACCCTCGACAGGTTATCCGACCTACGCTTGCACCCCCGCGCGGTTCATACCCTTTTGTTCCGGTTGGCACCCGACCGCGACCAGAGCAGGTGTGGGCGACCGGAATGCCGGGTACGGGGGTTCGAATCCAACCGCCTGTCCACCAACACGACCGACGGGAGATCCAGATGGCTGAGCGCGGAGACGAGAGTCTGGTGCACACCCTGAAGAAGGTCGCCGCCGTGCTCAAGCAGTCCGAGATCCCGTTCGCCCTCGGCGGCAGCTTCGCCGTCTACGCCCACGGCGGGCACTCGAGCGACCACGACGTCGACTTCCTGATCCGCGAGGCCGACGTCGAACGGTCACTGGAGGCGCTGGTGGCCGCCGGCTTCCGCGCCGAGCGGCCGCCGGAGGACTGGCTGGTGAAGGTCTTCGACGAAGAGCGGATGGTGGACCTGATCCACCGGCCGATCGAGACGCCGGTGACCGAGGAGACGTTCGCCGACACCGTCGTACGCCCGGTGGACGCCATCCACATGCCGGTCCTGTCCGCCACCCAGCTCATGGTGCACAAGCTGCTCAGCTTCTCCCAGCACTACTGCGACTTCGCCCGCGGCCTGCCGCTGGCCCGGTCGCTACGGGAGCAGATCGACTGGGAACGGGTACGCAAGGAGACGCAGCACTCGCCGTACGCCGAGGCGTTCCTGGTGTTGCTGGACCGGCTGGAGGTGGTGCCGGAGCCCGGCACCCCGGCAGGAGAGGAGACACCGTGACGAACGATCAGGCCGGTGGCGCGGCGCCACCCGACGAGTACGTCGAAGCGGAGATCCAACGGCTGCTCACCGAGGATCCGGCCGTCGCCGAGCAGGGGATCACCGTGATCCGGCGGGAAGACGCCCTCGTGCTCTACGGCGAGGTGGAGAGCCCGCACCGGCGGGAGGAGATCCTGCGTCTCGTGGCGGAACGTTTCCCGGACGTGCCGATCACCAGCGACATCGGGGTGATCCGCGTCCAGACGCCCACGGAGATCGAGCAACTGCCCTGAGGGAGGTTTCATGGTGATCCGGATCGCCGCCGTGGGCGACGTGCATCTGGACGAGGACGTGGTCGGCCGGTTCCGCCCGGCGCTGGAGGAACTGCCGGAGTGCGCCGACGTGCTGCTGCTGGCCGGCGACCTGACCCGGCACGGCACCGAGGCCGAGGCGCGCTGCGTCGCGCAGGAGTTCGGCGGGCTGGCCGTACCGGTGGTCACCGTGCTGGGCAACCACGACCACCAGTGTGACCAGGTGCCACAGGTGGTGAAGGTGCTCGAGGACGCGGGCATCACCGTGCTGGAGGGCAACGGCGTCGTCCTGGACTGCGCGGGCGGCCGGCTCGGCATCGCCGGGGTCAAGGGCTTCGGCGGGGGGTTCGCCGGCCGGTGTGCGAGCGACTTCGGCGAGCCGGAGATGAAGGCGTTCGTCCGGACCACCAACGAGAGCGCGGACCGCCTGGGCGCGGCCCTGCGCTCGCTGGACTGCGACATGCTGGTCGCGCTCACGCACTACGCTCCGATCCCGGACACGCTGCTCGGTGAGCCGTTGGAGATCTACCCGTTCCTGGGCTCGTACCAGTTGGGACAGGCGATCGACTCGGCCCCCACCGCCCTCGCGCTGCACGGGCACGCGCACGCCGGCACCGAGCGCGGCACCACCCCGGGAGGGGTACGCGTCCGGAACGTGGCGCACCCGGTGATCAAGCAGGCGTACAGCGTCTTTCATGTCGGGGATCAACTCGACACGGACCAGGTTTCCCCGATCGGAGGGTCGGGTAGTCAGAGGTCATGGAGCTGATTCTCTGGATTCTCGCAGTCGTACTCGTGGTCGCCGGCATCCTCGCGCTGTTCCGCCGGCAGATCCTGTGGGGCGTCGTCCTCATCGTCGTCGGGCTGTTGGTCGGCCCGGGTGGTGTCAGCATCTTCAATTGACGTTCATACCTTCTGACAACTCATCACAACATTGGGACCCGTCGGGGTCGCCGCGACCGGAGCTTCGTCCTCCCGACAGAAGCACCGGCCGCGGCGACCCCGGCGCTTTTTCACTGTTTGACCGGACGCCGGGTGGAAAATCTCGACCATGGAGATATCTCGCGAGGCACGGCCCGCCTCCGGCCGGCGGTCGCGCTGGGCGCTCGCCGGCTTCGCGGCGGCGGTCTTCGTCGCGGCCGCGATCGGCGGGCTCGGAGTGCGGGGCACCACCGACGAGTACGCGAGCCTGCGCCAGCCGGGCTGGGCGCCACCGTGGTGGCTCTTCGGACCGGTCTGGACGGTGCTCTACGCGCTGATCGCCGTCGCCGGCTGGCTGGTCTGGCGACGGGTCGGCTTCTCCCCCGCGCTCTGGGCGTGGGTCACCTTCGCCGCCGCGCTGAACCTGTCGATCTGGCGGCTCAACGCCTGACCGGCGGGGCCCCGACGGGCGGCAACCCGCCGGGGACGCTGTCGTTCCCCTCCTCAGCAGCGGGGCACGTTCGGGATGTAGCCGTCGTAGCCGGTGTAGACGTACGCGTCGGCGATGTAGCGCCCGCTGCCGATACGGTCCCAGATCGAACTGGTGCCGTAGGTGCCGGTGACCGTGGTGCCGCTGGTCTGGCAGGCGATGGTCACCCGGGTGCCGTCGGCGACGGTGCCCACCGAGGCGTACCCCGTGCCGGGTCCGGAGCGGACGGTCAGCGGCGTACCACTGGTGTCGACAGTGGCGTTACCGGTGCCCGAGCTGCACGCGTTGTCGCTGGTGTAGGTCTTGCTGCCCCAGTACAGGGCGAGGGTGCCGTTGAACCGGACCTGGACGTCGTTGCCGTTGAGGCGCTGCTCGTAGTGCAGGTGGGGTCCGGTGGATCCGCCGGTGCTGCCGACCCAGCCGAGCACCTTGCCGTAGCCGACGGTCTGCCCGACCGAGACGTTGAAGCCGTTGAGGTGGGCGTAGTAGGTCGTGTAGCCGCCTCCGTGGTCGATCCGGACATACTTGCCGTAACTGGTGCCGCCGAGGTCGGTGACCCGGTCGACCGTGCCGGGGGCGCTGGCCACCACCGGATCGCCGAGGTCGTCGGTGCGGTTGAAGTCGACGGCGTACGCCGGGCTGTGGTCCGACCGGGTCTGCCCGGACCAGGACTGGCCGCACGGGAACGGCACCCTGAAGGTCGGCGCGGCCAGCGCCGGGGTCGCCGGCACCAGCGCTCCCCCGACGAGCAGACCCGTCACCAGCAGGCTCATCCACCGCTTACGCATACAGCTCCTCCTATGTCGAAAACCTTCGATTAGGTGGCCTTAGCCTGACAGATATCGTCAATCTTCGAAAGAGTCCCCAGCCTGTCCCGCGAGCGCGCCCACGAGGCAACTCCGAGGTTTCCGGATTGTTACTCGCTCGTGTCTGGCAGGGGGTGGACCAGACCCGATGCAAGCGCTTACATGTGTGCACGCCCAATCGGACCGGCGAGGGTCATCAGCACGACACCACGCCGGCTAGGAAGGAGGACGGCATGGCGGTCTTCACCAGACCACGCCAGGCCTTCGTGATCGCCGGTGCACTCGGGCTGGCGCTCAGCGCCACCGCTTGCGGTACCGGTGACGACAAGAAGAGCGACAAGGCGGGCTCCGCGGAGTGCGCCCCATACGAGAAGTACCAGGGCAACGACGGCAAGAAGGTCTCCATCTACGCGTCCATTCGTGACGCCGAGGCCGACCTGCTCGAGCGCTCCTGGACGCAGTTCACCGACTGCACGGGCATCGAGATCGCCTACGAGGGCAGCGGCGAGTTCGAGGCGCAGCTCCCCGTCCGGGTCGACGGCGGCAACGCCCCCGACATCGCCTTCGTGCCGCAGCCGGGCCTCGTGAAGCGGTTCGCGGACGCCGGCAAGCTGAAGCCCCTCAGCGCCGACACCAAGGCCCTGGCCGAGCAGAACATGCCGGCCGACTGGCTCAAGTACGGCACCGTCAACGGAACGCTCTACGGCGTGCCGCTCGGCGCGAACGTCAAGTCCTTCGTCTGGTACTCGCCCAAGACCTTCAAGGAGAAGGGCTGGGAGGTTCCGACCACCTGGGACCAGCTCATCGCGCTGAGCGACAAGATCGCCGCCAGCGGCATGAAGCCGTGGTGCGTGGGCGTCGAGTCCGGTGACGCCACCGGCTGGCCGGCCACCGACTGGATCGAGGACGTGATCCTGCGGACGCAGGGTCCCGAGGTCTACGACCAGTGGACCACCCACGCCATCCCCTTCAACGACCCGAAGATCGTCGACGCGGTCGAGCGCGCCGGCAGCATCCTCAAGAACGAGAAGTACGTCAACGGCGGCTTCGGCGGGGTCAAGAGCATCACCACCACCGCCTTCCAGGAGGCCGGTCTGCCGGTGACCACCGGCAAGTGCGCCATGCACCGGCAGGCGTCGTTCTACGCCAACCAGTTCCCCGAGGGCACCAAGGTGGCCCAGGACGGTGACGCGTTCGCGTTCTACTTCCCGACCATCGACCCGGCCAAGGGCAAGCCGGTCCTCGGCGCCGGCGAGTTCGTCGTCGCGTACGCCGACCGTCCCGAGGTGCAGGCGGTGCAGACCTACCTCGCCTCCGCCGAGTACGTGAACAGCCGCGCGAAGCTCGGCAACTGGGTCACGGCGAACAACAAGCTGGACATCGCCAACGTGGCCAGCCCCATCGACAAGCTCTCCGTCCAGATCCTGCAGGACAAGACGGGCACCTTCCGCTTCGACGGATCGGACCTGATGCCGGCCGCCGTCGGCGCGGGAACGTTCTGGAAGGGCATGGTGGAGTGGCTGAACGGTAAGCAGACCGCCCCGGTGCTCCAGGGCATCGAAAGCAGCTGGCCGAAGTGATCACGGCGGTGGCCCGGTTCGCGTCCGCGAGCCGGGCCACCGGCCGATCCGGACCCGAGAGGGAGGGTTGATGGAGTTCGACTTTGCCGATGAGCAGCCAAAACTCCTCATGCTGATGTACGGGCTGGTCGCCTTCGTGCTAGTGGTGGGCGGTCTGCTCCTGCTGCTCGACGTCGTACCGGCCTGGTTCGCCCGACGACGGGAAGCTCAGCTCGTCGCCGCCTCCGTCAGCGGCGCGCCGCTGATTCGGCGGCCCAAGGGGCGGGAAGGGCTCTTCGCGCTGTTCTTCCTACTACCAACACTGCTGCTGCTCACCATCGGTCTTGTCGTACCGGCCATCCGCACCGTGGTGCTCTCCCTGATGAACGGGAGCAGCACCGAATGGGTGGGGCTGCGTAACTACGGCTGGATGTTCTCCGACGACTCCATGATCCGGGTCCTGATCAACACCCTGGTCTGGGTGCTCCTGGTCCCGTTGGTGGCGACCGCCTTCGGCCTCATCTACGCCGTGCTGGTGGACAAGGCCCGCTTCGAGGCGGTCGCCAAGTCACTGATCTTCCTGCCGATGGCCATCTCGTTCGTCGGCGCGAGCATCATCTGGAAGTTCGTCTACGCGTACCGCGGCGACGGCGACCAGATCGGTCTGCTCAACCAGATAGTCGTCAGCCTCGGTGGTGAGCCGAAGGCGTGGCTGCTGGAATCGCCCCTGAACACGCTACTGCTGATCGTCATCATGGTCTGGATCCAGGCCGGCTTCGCCATGGTGGTGCTCTCCGCCGCGATCAAGGCCATCCCCGGCGACATCGTCGAAGCCGCCCGGCTCGACGGCGTCACCCCGTGGCAGATGTTCTGGCAGATCACCATGCCGAGCATCCGGCCGGCGCTGATCGTCGTGGTGGTGACGCTCACGATCGCCACGCTCAAGGTCTTCGACATCGTCCGGACCTCGACCAACGGCAACTACGACACGAGCGTGATCGCCAGCGAGATGTACAACCAGGCCTTCCGGTACGGCCAGAACGGGCAGGGCTCCGCGCTCGCGGTCTTCCTCTTCATCCTGGTCATCCCGGTCGTGATCTACCAGATCCGCAACCTCCGTCAGCAGCGGGAGGGCTGAGATGACGACCGCAACGCCCACCGTCGCCGCCGGCGCCCAGGCGACCGCCGGCACCACCTCCACCACCGTCGGCCGAGTTCGCAAGCGGTTGAACAGCCGTACCGCGACGCTCGTCTCGATCCTCATCGCGGTGGTCTGGACCATCCCCACCTTCGGTCTGTTCATCTCCTCCCTCCGACCCGAGGACGAGATCAAGACGACCGGCTGGTGGACGGCGTTCACCAACCCGCAGTTCACGTTCAACAACTACGAACAGGTCCTGTTCGGGCGGTCTGGTTCCTCCGGGCAGCTCGCCGGGTCCTTCATCAACTCGCTGGCGATCACCATCCCGTCGGTGCTGTTTCCGCTGGCCTTCGCGGCCCTGGCCGCGTACGCCCTGGCGTGGATCAACTTCCGCGGCCGGGACTGGGTCTACATCGCGATCTTCGCGTTGCAGATCGTGCCGTTGCAGATGGCCCTGGTGCCGTTGCTGAAGTTCTTCTCCACCGGCGTCACCCTCGGCGGCGTCACCCTGATGCCGGCCTGGGACCTGGTCGACGAGCAGAAGTTCGCCCAGGTGTGGTTCGCGCACACCTGTTTCGCGCTTCCGTTCGCGGTCTTCCTGCTGCACAACTTCATCTCGCAGCTCCCCGGAGAGCTGATGGAGGCCGCCCGGGTCGACGGGGCCACCCACCCGAAGATCTTCCGCACCATCGTGCTGCCGCTGATCACCCCGGCGCTGGCCGCGTTCGGTATCTTCCAGTTCCTCTGGGTCTGGAACGACCTGCTGGTCGCGCTGATCTTCGCCGGTGGCGGCAACGAGACCGCCCCGCTCACCGTCCGGCTCGCCGAGATGGCCGGCACGCGGGGCAACGAGTGGCAACGGCTCACCGCCGGCGCGTTCGTCTCGATCGTTGTACCGCTCGTCGTATTCCTGTCCCTGCAACGCTTCTTCGTGCGAGGTCTGCTCGCCGGCAGCGTCAAGGGCTGACCCGCCTGCCCGCCGCCGCCTGGCCCCTGAAGGCGGCGGCGGGCAACGGGTACCGAGCGGGGGAACCGTGACGAAGATAGATGATGTCGCCCGGCTGGCCGGGGTCTCCACGGCCACCGTCTCGCGGGCCCTGCGCGGGCTGCCGACGGTCTCGGCCGCCACCCGACGCCGCGTACTCGCTGCCGCCGAGCAGCTGGACTACGCGGTCTCGCCGAGCGCGTCCCGGCTCGCCGGTGGTCGCACCGGCACGGTCGCGGTGGTGGTACCCCGGATCACCCGCTGGTTCTTCAGCACCGTCGTCGAGGCCGTCGAAGAGTACCTCCACCACTGCGGCTACGACCTGCTGCTCTACAACCTCGGCGGTCGGGAGCAGATCCGCCAGCGGGTGCTGCGCACCGCCAACCTGCACAAGCGGGTCGACGCCATCATGCTGGTCGCCACGCCGCTGCGCCCGTCCGACCGGACCGCGCTGGCCGCCCTGGACCTGCCCGGGGTGACCATCAGCTCGGGCACAACGGTGCCCACCTGGCCGTGTGTGCGCATCGACGATATGGCCGCCGCGCGCACCGCCACCCGGCACCTGCTCGACCTCGGCCATCGCCGGATCGCGCACATCTCCGGCGATCCCGACCAGCACTTCGTCTTTACCGCCCATGCCGATCGGCGCCGGGGCTACCAGGCGGAGCTACGGGCAGCGGGTTTGCGCCTCGACCCCAGCCTGGATATCGAATCGTCATTCACCATCGACGGCGGCACCGGGGCCACCGCCGAGCTGCTGGCCCGCGGTACGCCACCGACCGCCATCGTCGCGGCGTCCGACGAGATGGCGATGGGCGCCATGGCCGCGCTGCGCGACGCCGGGCTGCGCGTACCGGAGGACGTCAGCGTGGTCGGCATCGATGACCACGACCTGGCGGGAGTGCTCGGGCTCAGCACCGTCGCCCAACCGGCCGCCGAGCAGGGGCGGCTGGCCGCGCGGATCCTGCTCGACCCGCTCGGGGCCCGCGCCCTGGGCCCGATCATCGGTCAACGGACCGCCGACGGTGACTCGCCGGTGATCCTGCCCACTCGGCTGGTCGTCCGGGAGTCCACCGCGCCGCCTCGGGCACACTGACACATCAACCACGGCACGACACGGGAGACGACCCTGAACACCGACCCGACTCAGCAGACCCCCACCGGCTGGTGGACCGAGGCCGCCATCTACCAGATCTACCCACGCTCGTTCGCCGACTCCGACGGCGACGGGGTTGGCGACCTGCCGGGCATCACCGCCCGTCTCGACCACCTGGTCGAGCTGGGGGTGGACGCGGTGTGGCTGTCCCCCTTCTATCCGTCCCCGCAGGCCGACGCGGGTTACGACGTGGCCGACTACCGGAACGTCGACCCGCTGTTCGGCACCCTCGCCGACGCGGACAAGCTCCTCGCCGAGGCCCGCTCCCGCGGCCTGCGGGTGATCGTCGACCTGGTGCCCAACCACACCTCGTCGGCGCACCGCTGGTTCCAGGAGGCGCTGGCCGCCACCCCGGGCAGCCTCCCGCGGTCCCGGTACATCTTCCGGGACGGCCTGGGCCCGGCCGGGGAGCAGCCGCCGAACGACTGGCAGAGCGTCTTCGGGGGCCCTGCCTGGACCCGGACGGTCGATCCGGATGGGCAGCCCGGCCAGTGGTACCTGCACCTGTTCGACACCGGCCAGCCGGACCTCAACTGGGACAACCCGGAGGTGCACGAGGAGTTCCTGGGCGTCCTGCGGTTCTGGCTGGACCGCGGGGTGGACGGGTTCCGGGTCGACGTGGCGCACGGCCTCATCAAGCAGGCCAACCTGCCCGACTGGCAGGAGCCCCAGGAGATCCTCTCCGGCAACGAGATCGACAAGCCGCGACCGCCGATGTGGGACCAGGACGGCGTGCACGAGATCTACCGGCAGTGGCGGCAGGTCCTGGACAGCTACCCGGGCGAACGGGTACTGGTCGCCGAGGCGTGGGTGGAGCCGGCCGAGCGGCTGGCCCGCTACGTCCGCCCGGACGAGATGCACCAGGCGTTCAACTTCGAGTACCTGCTCGCCGCGTGGACCGCGCCGGCCCAGTACGCGGTGATCACTCGATCCCTGGAGGCGACCGACTCGGTCGGCGCGCCGACGACCTGGGTGCTGTCCAACCACGACGTGGTGCGGCACGCCTCCCGGCTCGGCCTGGCGATCGGCGGCGGCCGGCCCAACGGCATCGGCATCGGTGACCCGCAGCCGGACGCCGCGCTCGGTCTGCGCCGGGCCCGGGCGGCCACCCTGCTGATGCTCGCCCTGCCCGGCTCCGCGTACCTCTACCAGGGCGAGGAGCTGGGCCTGCCCGAGCACACCACGATGCCGGACGAGGCCCGACAGGACCCGACCTGGGCACGCAGCGGACACACCCAGCGGGGTCGCGACGGCTGCCGGGTGCCGATCCCGTGGGAAGCCGACGCCCCGTCGTACGGCTTCGGACCCACGGATGCGAGCTGGCTGCCGCAGCCGCCGTCCTGGGCGGAGTACGCGCTGGACCGGCAGCGCGACGTGCCCGGCTCGACGTACGAGCTGTACCGCGAGGCGCTGCGGCTGCGCCGTGCCCACGGCCTGGGCCGGGGCACGCTCGAGTGGCTGTCCTCCGGTGACGAGACACTGGTGTTCCGTAACGGCGACCTGACCGTGCTGACCAACTTCGGGGACGCCCCGGTGCCGATCCCGCCCAACGCCAAGGTGCTGGCCGCCAGCGCGCCCCTCAACGACGAGGGCGCAATCCCCACCGACGTGACTGTCTGGCTACACGGCTGACCTCTCGTCGATCATGGAGTTGTGGTGGGTGACAAAAGGCTTGTTAAAGGCTATTCCGGGCACCACAACTCCATGATCGACCGAGTGGGCGTCTACGTCCCCCGACCGGGGGCGCGGACGCGCGCGGGGAGGGCTTCAGAGGCGGGTGGCTCGGGTGTGCAGCAGGTCGTGCACGTTGTCGATGTCCGTCGGTGAGGTTCGCGAGGCGAGCCAGTACATGACGCCCGTGGGGACGAAGAAGAGTTGGAACGCGGCCAGCCCCACGGCGAAGTTCAGCGGTGGAGGGAATGCCGTTCGCAGTGCCTGGAAGGCCGCCCCGACCAGCCCGTTGCCGGCCGCGCGACCGACCCCGTTGACCAGGTTACCGAGGCTGTAGACGGTCCCCCGATGCTCCGGCGGGTTCACGTCGGCGATCAGCGCGAACCAGTTCGGCGAGTTGGCCGACGTCAACGCGAGCGCCACCACGGCGGTGAGCAGGCTCAGCCCGACCGACGGCTCGGTGAACACGCTGGCCAGCACCGCGCCGACGACCGCGCCACCGCCCGCGCCGTCCGGCACGTCGATGGTCACCGGCACGAAGAACAACACCAGGTAGAACGGCAGCGCGGCAAGGATGCCGACCGCCGCGACCAGGGCCCGGCCCCGAGGGGTACGCCGCTGCACCGCGTCGCCGATCAGGCCACCCACGATGGACAGCACACCGCCGAGTTGGAACAGGGTGGCGAACACGCTGCCGACCACCACGGCGGTGGACTCCGAGTAGCCCTGGGCCTCGGCCCGCTCGGCGAAGAGCCTCGGCAGCCACACCAGCGAGCCGAAGGCGGCCTGCGCGGTCAGCCCCTGGAGGATCAGCCACCGGTTGGTCCGCCGGGCCAGGATGCGTGGCAGGTCGGCCCGGCTGATCCGGTAGTCGTACTCGGCACCGGCATCCAGCGCGCCGGCCAGCTCCGGCTGGCTCTGGCCGCGTCGGATGTCGTAGGTGAACAGGTACGCCAGGGTCGCGGCCACGCCCACCCCGGCCAGCAGCAGGAACGGCCGCCGCCAGTCGGCCGCCCCGAGCAGCCCGCCGACAAGCGTGCCGGCGAGCGTACCGACGCCCTGGGAGAGCCCCCAGAAACTCATCACCAGCCCACGCCGGGCCGGTGAGATCAGGTCGGTGACCACCGAGAAGCCGACCGAGCCGACCGCACCGAGGCCGATCGCGGCGACGAGCTGGGTGGTCAGGAACGTGAGGTACCCACCGGCGAGCGCGCTGCCGCCGGTGCCCGCCGCCCAGAGCAGCGTGCCCACCATGAGCAGCGGCTTGCGGTTGCTGCGGTCACCGACGTACGCCCAGCCGACCGCGGCGACCGCGCTGACCAGGAAGCTGACGGCGGTGACCAGGCCCAGCAGCCCGGCCGACACGTCGAACGTCCGGGCGATCGGCCCGTACAACGGTGGGACGAGCCCGATCGCCACGTTGTCCAGCGAGGCGAGCACCACGAACACCGCCACGCTGTACAGCCGGTGCGCCGGGCCGCCGCCCCGGCCGTGCGAGCGCTGGTCCGGCCCGCCACTGGTCACCGTCATGACCGGCAGCCAATCAGACTCGGCCGAGCCGGTCGGCACGCGGGTAGGCGTCGATCACCGTTGACCGACGCCCACCCGGTCGATCCGACGCTCAGCGCCGGTCGAGCACCAGTGGACGGGCTGCGGCGTACTGCTCACGGACGGCGGGGACGGGCTCCGCCGCGTACTCCTCGGTGCCCTTGACCTCCCACTGCGGCGCCGTCGCACCGCCCAGGGCGATCCAGGCGGCCTGGCGGGCGGCACCGTCGGCGACGTACTCCCCGGCGGGCGGTACGACGACCGGGCAGCCGAAGACCTGCGGTGCGATCCGGCGGACCGCGGCCGACCGTGCCCCACCGCCGACCAGGATGACCCGGCGGACGGTGGCACCCTGCGCGGTCAGCGCGTCCAGGCCGTCGGCGAGGGCGCAGAGCATGCCCTCCACGGCGGCCCGGGCCAGGTGCGCGGGGGTCGAGGTGCGCAGGGTCAGGCCGTGCACCGCGCCGGTGGCCAGCGGACGGTTGGGCGTGCGCTCACCCTCCAGGTAGGGCACCATGACCAGCCCGTCCGCTCCGGCGGGTGCGGAGAGCGCCAGCTCGGCGAGCTCGTCCAGGCTGACGCCGAGCATCGTGGCGGCGGCGTCCAGCACACGCGCCGCGTTGAGCGTGCAGACCAGCGGCAGGAAGCGACCGGACGCGTCGGCGAAGCCGGCCACGGCACCGCTGTCGTCGGCCGCCGGCACGTCGGCCACGCTGAACACCGTGCCGGACGTGCCGATCGAGACGACCACGTCGCCGGGCCCGGCGCCGACGCCGAACGCGGCGGCGGCGTTGTCACCCGTGCCCGGGCCCAGCAGCGCACTGCCCAGCTCGTTGCTCAGCCGGCCGGCCGACTCGGCCGGACCCAGCACCTCGGGCACCACGAGCTGCCGACCGAAGGCCCGCTCCAGCAGGTCCGGACGGTAGGAACCGGTGGACGGGGACCAGTAGCCGGTGCCGCTGGCGTCCCCCCGGTCGGTTCGCAGCGCCGACAGACCGGGCGCGCCAGCCAGCCGCCAGGTCAGCCAGTCGTGCGGCAGGCACACGGCGGCCACCCGGGCGGCTTGCTCCGGCTCGTGACGAGCCAGCCAGCGCAGCTTGGTGATGGTGAAGCTCGCCACCGGCACGCTGCCGGTGGCGTCGGCCCAGAAGCGACGCCCGGCCGCGCCGCCGCCGGCCTCCTCGACGAGGTCGGCGGCGGCGTCGGCGGAGCGGGTGTCGTTCCACAGCAGGGCCGGACGGACCACCCGGCCCGCCTCGTCGAGGCAGACCATGCCGTGCTGCTGGCCGGCGACCGAGACCGCCGCGAGGTCGGCCAACCCACCGGCCTCGTCGAGGGCGCTGCGCAGCGCCTTCCACCAGGCTTCCGGGTCGACCTCGGTGCCGTCCGGGTGCGGTGCCCGGCCCTGCCGGAGCAGGGCGCCGGTCTCCGCGTCCCGGATGACCACCTTGCAGGACTGTGTGGACGAGTCGACGCCCGCGACCAGCGGCATGGCGGGGCCTCAGCGAGCGCCGAGCAGGTGCTCGACGGCGAGCTGGTTGAGCCGGACGAAGGCGAAGCCCCGGGCGGCCACCGCGTCCACGTCGACGTCCTCGAACGCGGACCGGTCGGCCAGGAACTCCTCGTAGCCCTCGCCCTCGGCCAGCGTCGGCGTGCTCAGCTCGCCGACCTTGCTGGCGGCGAGCGCCTCGACGACCTCCGGGTCGGCGCGGAACGCCGCAGCGCGCTCCTTGAGCAGCAGGTACGTGCTCATGTTGGCCGCAGCCGACGCCCAGACCCCGTCCATGTCCTCGGTACGCGACGGCTTGTAGTCGAAGTGCCGGGGCCCGTCGTAGGTCGGCCCGCCGTTCGGACCGCCGTTCTCCAGGAGGTCCACCAGGGCGAACGCGTTCATCAGGTCGCCGTGACCGAAGACCAGGTCCTGGTCGTACTTGATGCCACGCTGGCCGTTGAGGTCCAGGTGGAACAGCTTGCCCTGCCAGAGCGCCTGCGCGATGCCGTGGGCGTAGTTGAGCCCGGCCATCTGCTCGTGCCCGACCTCCGGGTTGAGGCCGACCAGCTCCGGGTGCGCCAACTGGGAGATGAAGCCGAGCGCGTGCCCGATGGTGGGCAGCAGGATGTCGCCGCGCGGCTCGTTGGGCTTCGGCTCCAGCGCGAACCGCAGGTTGTAGCCCTTGTCGATGGAGTACTGGGTGAGCAGGTTGACGGCCTCACGGTAGCGGTCCAGGGCGGCCTGGACGTCCTTGGCGAGGTCGTACTCGGAACCCTCGCGGCCACCCCACATGACGAAGGTGCTCGCGCCCAGCTCGGCGGCCAGGTCGACCTGGCGCAGCACCTTGCGCAGCGCGAAGCGGCGGACGTCGCGGTCGTTGCTGGTGAAGCCGCCGTCCTTGAAGATCGGGTGGGTGAAGAGGTTGGTGGTGACCATGGGCACCACGAGGCCGGTCTCGTCGAGGGCCTTGCGGAACCGTGCGATGTGCTGGTCGCGGGTGGCGGCGTCCGCGCCGAACGGGATCAGGTCATCGTCGTGGAAGGTGATGCCGTACGCGCCCAGCTCGGCGAGACGGTGCACCGCCTCGACGGCGTCCAGCTCGGGGCGGGTCGCGTCGCCGAACGGGTCGCGGGCCTGCCAGCCCACAGTCCAGAGCCCGAAGGAGAACTTGTCGGCGGGGGTGGGACGGGGTGCCATGAGTGACCTCCGGGGTGGTGGTGGCAGGTATTTGTTCAGCGATTGAATTATTTGCCCGCCCTATGGCAGTGTCAAGGGGTGAGCCCCACCCACGCCCCGGCCGGCGCGGCCCGTCAGGGCAGCCTGCGCGAACTCAACCTCGCCCTGGTCCTCGGCCGGATCGCCGCCGCCGACCGCCCCCCGTCCCGGGCCGACCTGGCCACGGCCACCGGTCTGACCCGGGCCACCGTCTCCGCGGTCGTCGAGGACCTGCTCGCGGGCCAACTTGTCAGCGAGGCCGATCCGGCGCCCCGGGCCGGCGCCGGCCGTCCGGCCCGCGGGCTGGTCCTGGCCGACCAGGGTCCGGCCGGGCTCGGTCTCGAAGTCAACGTCGACTATCTGACGGTGTGCGTTGTCGACCTCGCCGGTCAGGTACGCCACCGCACCGTACACCGGGCCGACCTGCGCCCGGTCGCGCCCGCCGACGCGCTGGCCCGCCTCGTCGACCTGGCCGGGCAGGCCCGCGCCGACGCGGCCCGGCAGGGCCTCACCCTCGCCGGAGCCGCGCTCGCCGTACCCGGACTGGTGGACGACTCCGGACAGGTCCGGCTCGCGCCGAACCTCGGCTGGCGGGACGTGCCGGTGCCCGAGCTGCTGAGCGCGCATCCGCCCCTGACCGACCGGGTACCGGGCGTGCCGGCCCTGGTGGTGGACAACGAGGCCAACCTCGCCGCGCTCGGCGAGCTGCACTCCCGGCCGCCCGGCCCGGCCAGCTTCCTGCACATCTCCGGCGAGGTCGGCATCGGCGCGGGGATCGTCCTCGACGGCGCGCTGTTCCGCGGCGTACGCGGCTGGAGCGGCGAGATCGGGCACCTCCCCGTACACCCGCAGGGGCGACCCTGCCGCTGCGGTGGACGCGGCTGCCTGGAGCAGTACGCCGGTCAGGAGGCGATCGTGGCCGGCGCCGGGCTGCTGCGGGCGGACCTTCCCGCCGACACCGCGACGGTCCGGCTGGCCGAGTTGGCCGAGGCCGGCGACCCGGATGCGCTGCGCGCGCTGCACGACGCCGGCACGGCCCTCGGGGTGGCGGTCGCCGGTGTGGTCAACCTGTTGGACCTGGACACCGTGGTACTCGGCGGCGGGTACGCCCCGCTGGCCCCCTGGCTGTGCCCGCCGGTGCTCGCCGAGATCGGAGCCCGGGTACTCACCGCCGCCTGGTCGCCGGTCTCGGTCCGCCCCTCGACCCTCGGGCCGGAGGCCGCCGTCGTGGGCGCGGCCGGCTCGGTGGTACGGCAGATCGTCGCCCGCCCCGCCGGTTGGCTGGGCCGCGCCGGCTGACCGTGGGCGACGGCCGGGGCTTGCGTCGATGCGGCTCGGTACGCTTGCCGTCGAGCAACGACCGGCAGGCGAGGAGCCCAGGAGCATGGTCGACGAGTGGGTGGGCGGGCAGGCCCACGACGACATCGCCAGGTTGGCGATGTGCGCCTCGACACCGGGCTGACCCGCGGACCGGACCCAGCGTTCGGACCGGTCAGGCGGTCCGGGCCACGGGCGGTTCTCCGGTGTGCCACTCGCGCGGCATGCCCATCGTCCGCTCCGAACCCGCCGGCCCACTCTGCCACACCGGTCGGGTCGGCCGGTCCGGCTCCTCCGACGACTCCCGCACCGGCCCGTCGGGCCGGTCCGGGTCCTGCGGCCAGTCCCCTCGCCCGCGCGGCCGGTCCCCGTCGTCCGGCGTGCTCCGCGCCTGCTGCCGACGCGCGACCTCGTCGAACTCCCGCACCCCGCTCATCAGCGCGGCGCGGCCCGCCGGGGTCATCGCCGCCAGTACGGCGGCGAGCCGCTCCTGACGGTCGGTGCGCAACTTCGCGAGGAGCCGACGGGCCTCCGGGGTGAGGTGCAGGGAAATCTCCCGCCGGTCGAAGCGGCCCGGCTCCCGCTCGAGCATGCCGGCCGCGACCAGCCGGTCGCAGAGCCGGCTGGCGGAACTCAGCAACATGTCCAGCCGGGTAGCGAGCCGGCGTAAGTTGATCCCGTCGTACTGCTCTATCACCATCACCGCCCGTAGTTGGGCACCGGAGACTCGGCTGGCGGTCGCCTCGCGGGCGGAATCCCAGACGCCCAGCAGGGCACCCGCCGCCTCGTCCAGGGCGGCGGCCATACTCGTCGCGGGGTCCGGTGGACCGTTCTGTTCGGCCATGGTGGCCCGAGACTACTCCGAACCCACTGGTGGTCGAGCTCTGATGAAGGAGGCCTGATGAGCGAACCGGTCAATCGGGCCCGACGCACCCTGAACGAGACACCCGCCGACCGTCTCGTGGGCGGTGTCGGCACGGTCCTCGACGAGGCGTACGGGATCACCGAGGCGGAGCTGTACCAGGTCGACTACCGACTAGGGCCTGTCTTGTGGATCATGGTTGGTGGGGTAGGAACATCACGGGTGTCCGGAGTGTTACCCGAGCGCTAT